>CAZDLH010000325.1:0-3807 GCA_964505925.1 uncultured Burkholderiales bacterium | reverse complement strand
ATCATGTCGATTCTCCTGCCGACCGCTCGTCTTGACCAACAGGTTCAATCGTTCGGTCATGATCGCTGCCCCAACCATGCTCGATCTCCACGCTGTGCTATCCTCGATCCATAGGGGGTCATCTATGCAAAACGCACCGAGGCGTCGAAGGCGTACGGCATGTTTTCCCATCGGAGGCTTCGCGCTTTCGCTTCAGTTCCAGATAGGCATCACACTTCTACTGCTCGCGCTCGCCGCGCTCTTTCTCCTGTACCCTACCAGCCGTCGCTCGGTCGAGCTAGCCGACCGCCAGGGTCGGGCTCTCCACTACGCCCGTACCGAACTCGAAGAAGCGCTCCAGAGCGATTACAGCGGTCTTATGCTCGGCGAGCGATACTCCGAGTACTCCGAGGTTCGGGAGAAACCAAAGGGGGTGGAGCCCCCCACTGTCTACAGGGTCCGGAGAAGGGTCACCCGCCCGAACTCCGAGCTCCAGGTGAAGCGGATAGAGGTCGTCGTCTGGTGGGGCGCGGACCGATCCGACGGGCTTCGACGGGTGGCGCTCTGCAGTGCGAAAGGAGTCTACTGGTGAAACGACCCTCTCGGCACAGCGAGCGGCCGGGCCCATCCCGGATGCACTTTCTATCGATCGTAAGCTCAGCGCTCGGGCTTTTGATAAGCGCGAGCTTCGCGGTCCTAGGCGCATCGATCTTGAGCCCTGGGGCTAACAGTCTTCGCATCGCCAGGCACGAACTACAGCGAGAGCGAGCCCTCTTCGCCGCGGAGGCGGGGTTGGTCGAGGCCGCCGAGCGCCTCCACCGAGGCGGGGGGCTGAGCGAGCCCCTCGTGGGGGCGCTACCGGAGACCGGCTCTAGGTTTCGAGTCACCCCTATCGCGAACGCCACTTCGGCCGAGCTCGCCATACGGCCGGGCTTCTCGATCCCCGCGAGCTCGGTCTATCTCGAGGCGGAGGGCTTCAGCTTCTCTGGTCAGCCGATGGTGGTCGGAGCGCTATTTCAGGTGGGCACGGCCAACAGCGCGAGGATTCACGACAGCGGCTGTCGTGCGCTCGAGGGTGAAGGCGCCATCCCCGACGAGACCCGACGATCTGGGAACCTCAGCACTTTCTATGAGGGGTGCCAGGCGGGGGTGGTCCGCTCCCGATGCGAGGCGTCCGTCTATCGCGCGGAAGCCACCGAATTTAGGCTGCTCGGCCGGCATCGCTAATCCGCGTCAGGGCGGAATCGCCATCCCCCGACGACGAACAGCGCCGAAACAGTGCCGAGTGGTAGAGCCCCTTCTCCGGAGCTCCGTCAGCCAGTCAGGAGACGACTCGGAGCCTCACCGGCTCCATTCGGCCCGAATGGTAACGGGCCAGAAGATCGACGAGGGCGGTGGCCAAGCGAGCGCTGTCGTGGCGAACCAGATCGTCTTCGGAGATAAGATTGGCGCCCACGACCGTCACCCCCATCGCTTCGAGCTTTTCGATCTGGGGATCTACCGGCTCGGCCCCTTGGGCGAGATAGCGGCGCAGGAGCTGATCGCTGGGACGGGCGATATTCACCACTACGATATCGACCAGTCCCGTTCCGACGTGGCGCTCCAGGGCTTCGAGGTGATCAGCAGCACCGAAACCGTCGGTCTCCCCCGGTTGGGTCATAACGTTGCAGACGTAGATGCGAGGGATCGTTAAAGAGCGAAGGGTGGACTCTACGCCCTCTACCAGTAAGGTCGGTATCACGCTGGTGAAGAGGCTCCCGGGCCCGAAGACCACAGCGTCGGCCTCCGCTAGGCAGACCTTGACCTCAGGTAGCGAGCGCGCCCGCGGGGGGTCCAAAAAGACCTCTTGAATCCGGCTCGTCGCCGCGGCCGCTGCAGGGATGGTGGACTCGCCTCGGACCGTTCGCCCGTCTTCGAGACGAGCGCAAAGAGTGACCTTGTCGAGGGTGCTCGGTAAGACTTTCCCACGGGTGGCGAGGATCTGACTAGAGACGCGGATCGCCTCTTCGAAATCCCCCACCACCTCGGTCAGTGCGGCCAAGAATAGGTTTCCAAAGGAGTGACCCGACAGGTCCTTTCCGTCCCGGAAACGATAGTCGAACAACTCGCTCAAGAGCGACTCGTCGTCGGCCAGAGCCACGAGACAGTTTCGAATATCGCCCGGCGGTAGCACACCCAAGTCCTTGGAGAGCCTGCCGGAAGAGCCCCCATCGTCGCACACGGTGACCACCGCGGTCAGATTGGAGGTCATCGGCTTGAGCCCCCTCAGGAGCGAGCCTAGACCCGTACCGCCGCCGAGGGCCACGATCTTGAGACCCGAGCCCAACTGCTTTCGTTCGTACAGAAGGTCCACCAGCGGACGGGAAGGGTTGGGGACCACCGCTTGATACATACTCTGAAAACCGCGCGTGACACCGTAGACCACGACCAACAGCCCGGCTAGTGCCGTGGCGACGCCGAGAGTGGTCCGCACGGAGAATCGAGCTCGAAGGAGTGACCATAGTTCGCTCGGCACATCCACGAGCATGAGAACCCCGAGGGTGAAAAACGCTATCCCGCAGACCGACAAGATCAGCCAGCGCTTCACTCCCATCCCGGGAGAAAGCCATTTCGAAAGCGAGCCGGGGTCCGTCGAGGGCGGGCGCTGAAGACTCACAGGACGGCCTCCGACGGCTCTATCTCCGGCTCGAAGAAGCGGGAGCGCCGCGGCTCTCTAGAGTCCGAGAGCTGAGCGTCCCGGTGGAAGACCGAAACGCTGTAGCCTTTCTGGGCTAACCGCTTACCGAGCCGTTCGGCCGTGGCCACCGAGCGGTGCTGCCCGCCCGTACACCCGATAGCCAGAGTGACCTGCCGGCGGCCTTCCTCTAAATAGGTAGGGAGTACCCTCTCGAGACACTCGAAGAGGCTCTCCACGGTCGCGGTCTTGTTCGCTTCTGCGAACACCGCGTCTTCGACCTCGAGCTCTAGCCCCGAGTGTGGGCGCAGCTCTGGAAGATAGTAGGGATTAGGCAAGAATCGCACGTCCCAGAGCCATTCCGCATCGGCCGGAACCCCGTGTTTGAAGCCGAAAGACTGTATGTGGAGCAGAAGCGGCGCTCGCTTCCCGGAGACCTCGGCCAGCAGCGACTCCAGGCGGGTCATCAGCGTATGGGGGGACAGCGCGGTGGTGTCGACCACATAGTCCGCACGCTCCTTGAGAGCCCGTAGAGCCACCCTCTCCTCCCTTAACGCCTGCAGAAGGCCTAGCCCAGAGTCGACCAGCGGGTGAAGGCGACGCGACTCGGAGTATCGCTTCAAAAGCACATCTTCATCGCATTCGAGAAAGAGCAGACGGCAGCGAAACGGGCGGTCGGGGAGCTCTCTGAGCGCTCCTTCCACCTCTTTGAGCTGCTCGATCCCTCGCAGCCCGAGGGCGTTGAGAGAGTCCGCAGCATGTTCGCGACTCGCCTCGAGCTCCAGGTATGTCTTCACCAAAGGCACCGGCAAGTTGTCCACGCACCAGAACCCGAGGTCCTCCAGACATTTGAGCGCTAGACTTTTTCCGGCGCCCGAGAGCCCGGTGACAAGCCAAAGCTCGCGACTTACTGCGCCCACTACACTTCTCCCCTTAAGCTCAGTTCCAAGACCCCGTCCATTCTCTTCCCTGCGTGACGACCGCAGATCGTTCCTATCCGCAGATCAGGAAAATTTCTTCGAGCACCTAGGTTTTACAGGAGAAAGTCGAAAGAGGCAAGATGAAAGCGGAACTCTCGCCTTGGCAAGCCAAGAAAATCGGGAACCTTTTCGACCTGTTCGACACCGATTGCGACGGAAGTCTCGATGAACAGG
>CAZDLH010000324.1:0-3824 GCA_964505925.1 uncultured Burkholderiales bacterium | reverse complement strand
GCGAGCCGTTCTGCACCGGTCGGGTCCACACCCAGCTTCTAGAACGGGAACGAGAGCTCTTCGCCCCGCCGGAGAGCCCGCCCCACGAATCGCTCGCTGCGGCCTTGGCGGGCGCCTTCAGCCCGTCCGAAGGCCCCGGCCCGAGCTCCCGTCGACCGAGTGACGCCAAGCCTCCCAGCCCGTGGGAGCTCGAGCGAGGATGGAGAGCCAGCCTATGAACCGCTTTCAGTTCCAAAACGATGCCGGAACCCAGACCGTCGAGTTCCACTACGACGCCGCCTCCGGCACACTCCAGTCGGGGGGAGAGAGCTACCCCTGTGACGGTGAGACCGTGGTGGTGGACGGCCGGCGCCTCCCTTTCGCCGTACACCGGCGAGGGGATACCGTCGAGGTCGCGCTAGACGGGATCGTCTACCGCTTCGAAACGATCGACCCCAGACGCCGCGATGCCGAAGGAGATCAAAGGGGTCCGAGCTCCGGCCGACTCTGCGCCGAGATGCCCGGCAAGGTGCTCAGCTTAGCGGTCGCCGAAGGAGACTCGGTCGACCCGGGTCAGACCCTCTTGGTCATGGAGTCGATGAAGATGGAGCTCGCCGTGCAGGCTCCGTTCGCAGGGGTGGTCGAGAGCGTGGCGGTGAAGATAGAACAGATGGTTACCCAAGGAGACCTGCTGGTCTCCCTCACCGAAGACCAGGAATGCGAGGAGAGAGAGCCGTAATGACACGTCAGGTCCGGGTGGTCGAGGTCGGTCCGCGAGATGGACTCCAAAATGAGAGCAAACCTCTTTCGACGTCGTTCAAGCTAGAGCTGATCCAGCGCCTGGAGATGTCGCAGCTGCCGGAGGTGGAGGTGACCTCGATGGTGCGCGCCGACTGGGTCCCTCAGCTGTCCGATGCCGACGAGCTCCTGACCAGACTCCAGTCCAAACCTTCCCGTGGCCAGCGCACCGTACTGGTCCCCAACCCCCGGGGACTAGACCGAGCCGTCGCCGGCGGCGCCCGGCGCATAGCGGTGTTCATCGCAGCCAGCGAAACGTTCTCCCAACGCAACACCAACCGCTCGATCCTAAAGAGCTTGGAACAGACGGCCGAAGTGATCCGCCGGGCTCAAGACCTAGGTCTGAGCGTACGGGGCTACCTCTCCACCGCCTTCGTCTGCCCTTACGAGGGGGACATCGACCCCAGCGAAACGGCTCGCTTAACCCGCGGGCTGCTGGAGTTCGGCTGCGATCAAGTTTCATTGGGCGACACCATCGGAGCGGCTGTGCCCGAGGATATCGAAAAGCTGATGCGAGCCCTCGAAGGCGTACCTCTCCCCCGCTTGGCTCTGCACCTCCACAACACCTACGGAACGGCTCTCGCGAACGTGGTGCGCGGGCTAGACTGCGGTATCCGGACCTTCGATAGCTCGGTCGGAGGGTCCGGCGGCTGCCCCTACGCCCCTGGCGCCTCCGGGAATCTAGCCACCGAGGACCTGCTCTATCTCCTCGAGCGAGGAGGATGGGAGCACGGTGTGGACCTCAACGGGGTCGTCGAAGCGGCCCGCTTCCTAGAGCAAGGCCTAGAGCGCGACCTGCCCAGCTGCCAACTGCGGCTTCGACAGAGCTCCCAGGCGCCGACCCTGTAAAACTCCAGGACTTTGTTTCGGCTGCCCGGAATATCTTTTCGTGAAACAGCTCATCATCAGCGGTACCGGTCTGTACACCCCTGAGGCCGGGATCGACAACCGCGAACTGGCAGACTCCTTCAACGAATATGTGCGCCGAGCGCGCTCGGAACCCACCGGCTCAGAGCAACTCCGGGAATCCACCGCGGAGTTCATCGCCAAAGCCTCGGGGATCCACCACCGATACACCGTGGACCGCGAAGGCGTCCTCGACCCGACTAGGATGCGCCCTAAAATAGCGCCCAGAGCCGACGACGAACTCTCGCTGCAGGCCGAGATGAGCCTCAAGGCAGCTCGCGAGGCTCTAGACCAAGCCGGCCTCCAAGGCTCGGACCTCGATGCCATCTTTGTCTGCTGTGCGAACCACCAGCGCCCCTACCCCGCGCTCGCCATCGAACTGCAGAACACCCTCGGTGCCGGGGGCTTCGCCTTCGATCTTAACGTCGCGTGCTCTTCTTCTACTTTCGGGATCGCTACCGGCGCCTCGATGATCCGTAGCGGCGCAGCCCGCCGGGTTCTGGTGGCCAGCCCCGAGATCTGCACCGGCCATCTCAACTTCCGCGATCGCGACAGCCATTTCATCTTCGGCGACGCCTGTACGGCCGTAGTGGTGGAAGAGAAAAGGCCCGCAGACGAACCCCAAGGGGCCGGCTACGCACTGCTGAGCGAACGGCTAGCGACCAGATTTTCGAACAACATCCGCAATAACAGAGGCTTTCTCAGCCGCTGCGAAGACCGCGCGGACGACGACCCCAGCCAACTCTTCTATCAGCAGGGTCGCAAGGTTTTCAAAGAGGTCACCGTGTTGGCTACGGCTCACATGAAGGCCCACTTAGCTGAGACCGATCTCCAGCCCGCACAGCTCACGACCTTCTGGCTTCACCAAGCCAACGCACAGATGAACCTGCTGATGGCCAAGAGGCTGTTAGGCCGAGAGCCCACTCCCCAGGAGACACCGATGATCCTAGATCGATACGCCAACACCTCTTCAGCCGGTTCGCTCATCGCCTTCCATCTCCATCGAGAGCACATGTCCTGTGACGATTACGGGATGATATGCTCTTTCGGAGCCGGCTACTCCATCGGGAGCCTACTACTCCGAAAGCTGTAGAACGGGGGAGTCGTTCTGGCCAGCTCCGCTGGGGAGAGGCTGGACGGCGGACCTCCGGGCAGGCTCCGCCGGAAGCACGAAGGCCCTCTGCATGGTATCGAGGGTCTCTAGAAGAGAGGTTCTCGTCCGCTCGCGCACCGCTCGGGTCTGCGCTCGATACCTGATCCCCTCCAGCAGTTCGTTAGCTTTGGGGTGCTCCGGATCCAGCATGAGCACAGCCTCGAGAAACGGCACAGCTTCCAGGTCTGCCCCTCGGTCCACGTGCGATTCGCCCAACAGGAGGTTGGCCGATAGATGATCGCTCTGGAGGGCTAATACCCTCAGCCCGAGCTCCTCGGCCGAGACGAGATCGCCTCGGCCGAGGAAGAGCTGCATAGCCCTATGATAGTCTCTGATGGCCAAGGGGTACTCGCCTAGAGCCTCCTCCACCCGGGCCACCGCACTCCAGTAAACCGGGTTTTCCGGAGCCTTCGCCACCGCTTGGCGCAGCTGTGAGCGGCTCCGGACCAGATCGCCTCCCCGCTCTAGCACCTGACCCTTTTGAAAGTGCGCTAAGGCCCGCCCCTGAGCCACCTGAATAGCGCGGGTCAAAGAGGGGGGGCGCTGAACCGGATAGACCCCCACCAGATTCGTGAGACTGCGCCCGGGATTTACCACCAGGCGTCCCTCGACAGCCAGACCCGTCGAAGAGCCTCCATCGAGATTGAGAGCGTGAACGCACCCCAGCTCCTTCATCACTTTAGCCAGAGTCCACAGTGAAACGCCTTCGGTGACCACCACCATTCGCAGCCGGCCGTCGTTGGTAACCCCGAGAGCGGTCCTCGGTCTGGCTCGGAACAGGCTAGGATCGCGAAAGCCTTCGGCTGCCGGCTCCATGAAGAACCGGCCGTCCGCTAACAGGGTCGGGCCTCCGCCCACGGCGAACTCGACGTCCGCCCAGTCTTGATAGCGGCCCAGGTTGCGCGCCGAAGATGCCAAACCGATGCTCCCGTCTTTGCGGAACAGCAGATTGCTGCCGTGCATCCCCTCGCTGAGCAGCCGGCCCTGA
>CAZDLH010000323.1:0-3829 GCA_964505925.1 uncultured Burkholderiales bacterium | reverse complement strand
CAACGTGGTCAGGTCCGGGGAGAGCTCGAGCTGGTCGCAAACCAAGACCCCCCGAAGACCTAGGTCTTCGAAGAGGGGAACCTCCACGGGGTAGTGCAGACCTCGACAGATCAGCACGCTCGGCTCGTCGAGGTCGTCGGTCAGCGACACCTTAGCGAAGTAGCGCTGAGAGGCCGCCACCGACAGCTCCAAGGGCGCCCGACTCGAGATCTCCGGCGGCTTCGGCCCGCGGCTCGGGCCCTCCGGCTCGAAAGTGAAAACGAGCGAACCTGAACCCAGCTCAAAGGTGCGGTTAGGCGTCTCGCCGTCGATGTTGATCCGAGGTCCGGCGTAGGGCGCCCGCTCGCTAAACTGCAGCATCCTCTCGGCCGTCTCGCTCTTGCCGCCCACGCGAAAGATGTTGCGGGACAGCCCGGTGCGAAAGCGCACCACGATGCGACAGCCCGGTTCGCCGGTGCGCAGAGGCGATCTGCTCAACGCCTCCGAGCGCGCCCCTTCAGCGGTCAGCTTCCAGCGCAGGCCGGACTGGCCGTCCCACTGTTCGAAATCCACTTTGGGCGCCCCGGCCTTAAAGCCGGCCTGCAGCGCGATCACCAAGCTGCGGGCAGGCCAGTCGAGCACCTTGGGCTCGCCGGCCGGAAAGCGCTCCAGGAGCTTCTCCGAGAACGGATGGTAGCCGAACTCGATGGTGGCCTCGTTGCTGCCCAGCACCACTTCGAAGCGCTCGCTGTTAGCCAGACTCGCCACCGCGAGAGCGGAAAGGAGATACTCGCCATCGCCGGTAGGGGCGAGGGGAAACCGCTGATCCAAGGGCTACTCCGTCCGAGCCGGGAGACCGACGAGGGCCTCTTCGGGGGTGGGCCGATCTAAGCTGAAGCGGTCGGCCACGGTGCAGTAGTCCGAGGCGGACAGACGCCCGATCGGGGCCAGCGCGTCGATGAGGACCTGACCGTCGCGTAGAACGGTATCGTCGATATCCAGTAAGAGTACGGTTCCGATCACGATCGAGCCGCTCCCCGGGCCTTCCCCAATGGGGACTATCCGGTCCAGGCGGCACTCGATGCTGGCTCGCGCTGCGGCCACCTTCGGAACCGCGACCTCGAGCCCCGGGCGCTTCTCGAGTCCCGCCAGGTCGAACTCATCGATCCCGCGCTCCACCTCGGCCGAAGTCAGGTTCATCCGTTCGACGAGGTCTCTCGACACGATATTGATCACGAACTCACCCGTTTCTCGTACGTTCTTGAGGGTGTCCTTCTCCAGACCTGAGCGCCCCCCGACCATCGGACAAAAGAGAACCGTGGGCGGATCTGCGCAGACCACGTTAAAAAACGAAAAAGGCGCCAGATTCGCACTGCCGTCGGCCGCGACCGACGAAACCCAAGCGATCGGTCGAGGCTGCACCAAGCTCGTAAGCGAACGGTAGAAGAATCTCCAGTGTTCACTGCCTTGGGGTCTTTGGATCATCGCCACTCCTCAAGTCTGCTCGGGGCTCCCCTCCCCGATGCCAGGGCCTTTTCATCCCTCAGAGAATCTCCTCTAAGGCTTCGATAAAACGTCGGTTCTCTTCGGGCAGCCCGACCGTCACTCGCAAGCAGTGGGGCAGGCCGGCCTGCTGCAACGGCCGGGTGATGACACCCCGGGCCTGGAGCTCTTGAAAGAGCTGGTCTACCCGCTGCTCCGATTCGAAAATCATCATCAAAAAGTTGGTGTAGCTCTCGTAGAACTGCACTCGAAGTCGCCTCAGCTCGCGCCCAAGATAGACCTTCCCCACCTGATTGAGCTGCAGCGAACCCATCAGGTGGTCGGTGTCGTCGAGGGAGGCTAGGGCCGCAGCCTGGGCCGGCGCGCTCGGCTCGAAGGGGAGCTTCACCTTCCACAAGGCCTGGATGAGCTCGGGGTGTCCGAAGCCGTAGCCGACTCGAAATCCGGCCAGCCCGTAAGCCTTACTAAAGGTTCTCAAAGTGATCACGTTATCGTAGCGATAGTCCATCGAGTCGGGGAACTCCGATTCGGTAGCCGCGTACTCGCAGTAGGCTTCGTCTTGGATCACCAGCACTCGGCCGGGGACCCGCTCCATAAAACGATCGAACTCCGAGCGGGTAAAGATCGTGCCGGTGGGGTTGTTCGGGTTGCACAGATAGATCAGCTTGGTGTTGCCGTTGATCCGGTCCGCCAGCGCCTCGAGGTCGAAGCGGTACCCCTTCAACGAGACCATGGTGGGCTCGACACCGCGGGTGCGACACAGGATCGGAAACCCCAAGAACGCCGCGTCGGCGGTGAGGACCTGATCGCCGGGCTCGAGAAAGACCCGAACAATGCTGGCTAGGATCCCCTCGGACCCCGCCCCCACGATGATGTTCTCGAGCTGCAGGTCGAAACGCTCGGCCAGCCGGGTGCGCAGAGCTCGGGCGGCTGGGTCCGGGTAGCGGTGGCACTCGGCCAGGGCGCGCTGGGCGGCTTCGATGGCGTGGGGTGAGGGCCCGATAGGGTTCTCGTTGGAGGCCAGCTTGACCACGCTGTCTAGTCCGAACTCCTGTCGAACCTCGGCGATGGAGCGGCCGGCACGATACGGCGCGAGCTGCCGGATATGCTCGGGAATGAGCGCCGCTAGACCTGGACTCAGGCTCACCGCTCTAGTGCTTTCCGGCCTTCTTGGCCGGCTCGACAACCCGGCTCAAGAAGGCGCGAATGACCTCTTCGTTGTGGGTCTCCTTCACCCGGGCGTTGATCTCGGCGTACAGCTCAGGGGTGCTCGCGTAGCTATCGGCGTAGGCGGTCATGCGGTCCATGAACTCCTCCCGGGACAGCTCCGGGTGGAACTGAAGGCCGTAGAAAGGCTTCTCCGGATGCTTGAAGGCCTGCCAGTAGCAGCGATCGCTCTCGGCGAGGCGAACCCAGCCCTCCGGCATACTCATGACCACGTCGTGGTGCCCCTGCTGGGCGGGGAAGACCGGCGGCAGCATCTCAAGAATGATGTCCTGCTTTCCGGCCTCGGTGAGCCGCACATCGTAGGTTCCGGTCTCCTCTAGATCGGGGCGAGTCTCCACCACACCCCCTACCGCGTGGGCCATGAGGTGAAAGCCGTAGCACAGCCCCAGCGACGGGACGCCCGCTTCCAGCAGCCCCTGGGTCCACTCCGAGAGCGGCTCGAACCACGCGGGGCGGTCGGTGGCCACCGAAAAGTCTCCGGTACCTCCGATGAACACGGCATCGTACCGATCGTACAAAGTGCTGTCGAACGGCTCTCGGGTAGCATCGAGAATGTGAAAATCGGACCGCTCGAGCCGACCTGCCCTAAGCAGACATGAGAGTTCATGCTCTTGCATGCGCTGGTCGAGGCGGGTCTCTACTAACAGATAACGGGGATTTGGAGATGTCATAGCTCAGACAATAGAACGCGGCCGTGAGATCTCCTGTCGCCGGGGGTCCGCGCCTCTTTCCGGGAGCCGAAAAAGCTGGTAAACCCGCCCTTTTGCCCCCCTTAGCAGCGTACCGGGTGACGAGTTCATCCTAGACGTCTCCACCCAGGGACTACCCCCGGACCATCCAAAATCGCACCTGCGATGGATTCGACCCCTCCAGCTCTTCGCTACTATGATAGCAGGAGGATTCGAAGATGGCAGTAGCAGCACGAAAAACAAGAAACCGAACCGGTGAGCCCGAGGATCTGACGCCCTACTACGAGCAGCTTTCGAAGCACTCCCTCCTCACGGCCGAAGAAGAGATCGAGCTGGGTCATCGGGTCCTACGGGGCGATCCCGTAGCGCGCCGACGACTAGCCGAAGCGAACCTGCGGCTGGTGGTCAAGATAGCCCGCCAGTTCCGATTC
>CAZDLH010000322.1:0-3832 GCA_964505925.1 uncultured Burkholderiales bacterium | reverse complement strand
CGCGGGTGGTTTTTACCTCCGACTTCAAAACCGCCGAAAGGGGTTCTGCTTTCGACTCACTGATGAGCGAAGTGGTAGGAGAGCTCCATCGCTTGGAGGCAGAGCGGGCTACCGACTCCGCTTTACCGGTAGAGGTCCGACGTCAACTCTTGTCCGCCTATCCGCAACGGCAAGGCGAGGCCATGAAGGAGCGACTCTTTTCGAGTACCGGTGGAGCAGTGGGACTCTTTTCTGCCCGTGAGTTGCAAGAGGAGATAGAGGAGTATGGGGACCTTGTGACCGGTAGTGTCGGGGCCCGACTCCAAGGTCGAAGGGTTCTCTTAAAACCGGCCCTCACCCAAGCACAGGGACTCCTCGAGGCGATGCTCGGAACCGAGCCGACCTACCTGGATATCGATAACGTTTTGGAACGGCAGAAGCTCGAGGTCGGTTTCTATTCGCAACCGGTGCTCGACCCCATCGTCGTGAAGAGGAGAGCCCATCGTAAGTTGCGCCTAGAGGGGTTCGGCGATGGGCTGTCAGGCGAACTCGCGGTCGGAGATCAGGGGGGCGTAGCTCCACGATCTGTGAAAGGACTCGCGCAGCTGGGCCTGTCGCGGATCGTCCGGGGTGAGTACACCTTGCCCGAGGAGGCCGAAGAGACCGAGGACCGGGCGGTTTCCCTGTACTATCACGGGCGGTTCGTCCGGAATCGGAGAAACGTACTTCCGCCGGGTTGTCGGGCCGCACTAGAGCACCCGAGTTTTGAGATCTCCGAAGATTTTAGTCACTTGAGGATCCCCGATGAGGAGTGGGAAACGGTCACTGCGCGCCTACAAGAGCGGTTGGAGTCCGCCATCATCGACCTGCTCGAAGACGACCGCGAGGCGGTGTGTTGCGTTGCGTGGGATCTTCTTTCGACGGTCACCGTCTCCCGGGAGAATCGTCAGGCGATCTTCGGCCTCCCTCTCTTCTCTACGCTTTCAGGGGGCGGGAATAGGCCGCTCGATGAGGTCTTGAGCGACGGAGCCGATACCCTCTCTTACGTGTCGAGCCTCGTACCTTTCCAGGGGCTGACCTTTCGTAACGAGGTCGTCGAGATTTCCGACGCTTGGCTACCGGGGGTGCGCCGGCTTACCGGACTGAAGCTGCGGGAGGAGAGCCGCGCACTCAAAGATGCGGTCGCTGTTTTGGAGAAGGCGAGGAGACTACCGCGCCAGGTCTGTCGTGAGCACCACGTGCAGAGGTTCGAGAGCGGCACGCTGCGATGCGAAGTGGGGATCGCCGCTGACTCCTGGCTGGTGATAGCCGATGACGATTCTATCCCCAGAGCACACCAGTCTTGGAGAGGACTCCCTGCTCAAGTTTTCGTCTCGCTGACCACCGATACGGTAGGTAAGCGAAGGGGGGATCGGCGAGGGCGGTTCCGTATCGGCAAGAGCCAAAGAGAGCAGCTAGAGGGATGGGTGGAGCTCGCTTACCTCGACTGGTTAGAGCAGCGGGGTGGGGCGGCTCTCTCCCGGGTCGAGCGGACCATCGCAAGCAGTGCGCTGGCTCAGCTGGCGAGGGAGCTGCAGCGGGAGTCCGACCAACCCAGGAGCCGCCTGGCACACATGCTCTGGCAGCTACCGCTCTTTCCGAGGGTGGATAAGACCTGGGAGTGCGGCCCCTCATTGGTGGCGACCAGCCGGGACCTGGAGGAGCCGATCGTCACGATCGAGCCGGGAGATTCGGGTCCGGGCTACGCTATCGAGATCGACCCCGAGGGACCGGAGTATAAGATCCTTCGTTCGGTCTTAGGCGGTAAGGGTCTCCGTAAACCGAAGGCGGACGAGATACCGCCTAGGTTCTCTCCGATGGACTTTCTGAATAAGAGCCTACGGATCGGGCTTCGACCCGCGGCTAGGATGACTCGGTACGTGGGCTCTGCACTGGTCGGAACAGCCGCCTACGGCCGTACGCTACTCGAAGAGGTGGACCAGAAACTAAAAGGTAACCACCGGAACCTCGAGCGAGCTAGGGAGGTTAGGGAAAAGCGGCTTCTGACCGAACTCCATAACGAGCTAGGTGAGATTCTAGACTCCTCGGTCCTGAGGCGGTTGGAGCGGAGCGGTCGGTTCCCCAAACTCGAGTACGGCCGATGGCCACTTGGAGCGCCTATCTATCTCGTGCAGGTGAAGGGTGAGAAGGGTGTCGTCGATATCCTTCGACTGAACTTTCTGCACCCAGAGGTCAGGAACCAGCTGCAGCAAGACGACAAGATCAAGTCCGGTCGCCCTGCTCGAAAACTGCTCGTGCTGTACTGGTTGACCCATCTCGTAGAGTACGAAAGACAGAAGGTCGACGAAGAGTCGGAGGGTGCGGGAGCGGATCGTATCCTAGGTCGGAACCTACAGCTGAGGTGCCTGGAACGGTTCGCTCAGGCTGCTTTAGACGACTTCGGCGACCCCCGGGGTGAGCCGAAGGCCGCCGAAGCGACGTAGTCTATCGAGTCTATCGATGGAGAGTTATCGGTAGACGATGTTGGAGTGACCCTCTAGATCGAAGGTAGAGCGAACGGTGACCCCAGGAAACTCAAAGAGCTGTTCATCGAGGAACTGCTCTGGGTAGGACTCGTTCCCCCACATCTCCTGATAGAGCGCCCAGATCCGATCTACTTGAGCGTGGTGTAGGAAGAAGACGGGATCGTTCGGAGAGGTGCCGGAGCCCATCTGGCCGCCGATGAAGACGTGGATGCCGTTGTGCATCGAGGAGCCGCGCTCCCACCAACCTTCGAGGTAGTTCCGAAACGAGTTCTCGAGGGGGACGGTGGTGTCGAAAGGCGGGCTATCGTACGGGCGGTAGATCGAGATAGCCTCGAAGACCTCCCTGTTGTTGGGGAAGAAGGCCCGGGGGTCGCCCATATTTCGCTGTAGCGGACCGGGGCTCAAGATGAGGTCCGCCTCGTGGTCTTGGCCGAAGTGGACGACAGACTGAAAGTTGAGTGCCCGTTCGTGGTGTCCGTGATGACCGTGAGCCTCCGCAGCTTCCGGCAGGTGCTCATCGGGGGTCAAGTCGATGAGTACGATATCCCACTCGCCTTTGCGAAAGGGGCCGTCGGTGACGGCGAAATCCTCATCCATTGAGCCGTTGCCGCCCATGAAGTCCGAGGCGAAAACCGATTCGAACTCTCCGGGATGGGCCCAGTCCCAGTAGGGGATGAAGAGCGTGTCGTCGTTACCGGCCCGTTGCAGCTCTCGTTCGAAGCGGAGCAGAAACTCGCGGTGCCAAGGCAGAAAGTTCGGGTGCATGTGAGCCCGGGAATCTAAATCGAAAGCGGACTGGTGTAGGACGACGAAATAGTCGTAGGCGTTCACGTCCGGCTCGTAGTTCGAGGGGATCTGTTTCATCGCTTTCACTGCGGTTACGAAGCGCTCCCTCTCTTCGAGCGTCAGGTCGCTCACCCGTTTGCGCTGGAGCGGAGCGTCCGGCTCGATGACCGGTGGGATCGGGTCGGGGTTTGCAAAAACGTACTCTTCACGACCGGAGTCGCAACCCGTGAAGAGTAGACAGAGGATGAGGGCTTTTAAGCTCCATCGTTTCATAGAAGGGTCCTTCTCGTAACGGTTCCACTTCGAGACGCCGGCTCTCGAGGCGGTCCGTTCGTTGTTAGTTGTGCGGGAAGCCTAAGGGCCCAGCTTCGCTCGCGGGTGACGGGTTTTACGGACTGAGCTCTGAGCCTCCTCCTAAATCTTCTAGGAGGTGGAGGTCTGAACTCTTCTAGGTCTCAGGCTTCACAGGCTCGAGGGTCAGGACCTCGACACTGTCGTCGGCGCGGTAGACCCAAGCGATCTCGAGATCGAAGAGGCGCGTC
>CAZDLH010000321.1:0-3833 GCA_964505925.1 uncultured Burkholderiales bacterium | reverse complement strand
GCGCCCCGCCGCTGCCCATCCCCAGATCTAAAGCGATGTGCACCTCCGGGGCCTGCAGCGCGGCCCCGGCGAGCGCTAGGTTCCCCTCTAGTCCGAGACCTTCTCGGACCACCGGTATCCCTTGAAAGTCGAGCGAGACCCTCTCCTCTTCGATGGGCACCCCGGCCCGACCGGCGGCTGCTAACACTCGACCCCAGTTCGGCTCCCCACCGGCTAGCATGGTCTTGAACAGAAGTGAGCCGGCCACCGTCTCGACCACCTGTTTGACCTCCTCGTCGGTGCGAGCCCCCTGGACCGAAAGCTCCACCACCCGCCGAGCCCCTTCGCCGTCTTTCACCACCAGCTTGGACAGCTCGGTGCACAGAAGCTCGAGGGCTTCTTGAAAACGCATCAGTTCGGCGTCGGTCTCCGGTCGGCAGCCTGAAGCGCCGTTGGCCAGTAGAAGCAGGGTGTCGTTGGTGCTGGTGTCGCCGTCCACGGTGATGCGGTTAAAGGAGCGATCGGCTGCCGTCTTCAGAGCGCTCTGCAGCGCCTCCGGGGCAACCTCGGCGTCGGTGGTCACGAAGGCCAAGGTCGTGGCCATCCGGGGATGGATCATCCCGGCCCCCTTGGCCATCCCGCCCAAGCGGTAGCTGCGGCCCCGGAACGGCACTTCCACCGAGGCCGTCTTCTCGAAGGCATCGGTGGTCATGATGGCCTCGGCCGCGTCAGCGCCTCCGGCGACCGTTAGGTGTTGGGCGATGACCTCGATACCCCGGCCCAGCGGCTCCATCGGCAGGGCCTGCCCGATCAGCCCGGTAGAGCACAGCAGCACCCGCTGCACCGGCAGCCCCAGGCGGTCGGCCGCCAGCTCCACCATCCGTCGAGCGTCGCGCATCCCTTGGGCCCCGGTGCAGGCGTTGGCGTTGCCGCTATTCACCAGCACCGCCTGGGCGTATCCGCCCGCGACGTGCTCCCGGCACACCTTCACCGGCGCGGCTTGCACCTGGTTGGTGGTGAAGACCCCGGCGCAGGCGGCCGGACGATCGCTGACCAGAAGCGCCAAGTCTTTACGCTTGCGGCGAGCTCCGCAGTGGATCCCGGCGGCGCGGTAGCCCAGGGGGGTCGTGCAGTGCCCAGCCTGAAGCTGCAGCGGGGTGAGGCGGCTTCGGTGGGCTGTCTGGGGGTGTTTCGTCTTTTTCATCGTGATCTTTTCTCCAGCTTCTGGCTACGGGTACTGGGCGGTCCGAGAGAGCCCTAACAGCTCGTCGAACCCTAGCATCAAGTTCATGTTGGCCACCGCGCTGCCCGCGGCGCCTCGGCCGAGGTTGTCGATGGCGCACAGCAGCACCGAGGTCCCGGGCACCCCCGAAGGGCGCACCGCCACCTGGGCCAGGTGCGTGCCGGCCACCGCCTTCGTGGTGGGCAGGCGATCTTCGAGAAGCTCCACGCTCGGTGAGCCGCCGTAGTACTCGCGGTACAGACCGAGCAGTTCGCACGGATCGCACGGCTCGTGGGAGGCGTAGACCGTGGCTAGCAGCCCGCGGGTCATCGGCACGAGGTGAGGCGTGAAGACCACCGGCTGCGGGCAGAACTGCTGGATCTCCGGCTGGTGACGGTGGCAGCCCACCTTGTAAGCCGACACCGTCTCGTTCACCTCGCAGAACAGCTGGGCGACCGACGGTGTGCGTCCGGCCCCGGACACCCCGGATTTAGCGTCGATGATCACCGGGCCCATCAACAGCGCACCGCCCCGATGCTGCAGGAGCGGCAAGAGCGCTAGTAAGGAGGCGGTGGGATAGCAGCCGGGGTTCGCCACTAAGCGGGCACCACTTATTGCATTTTTATTCAACTCACTGAGCCCGTAGACCGCCTCGGTCAAGAGCTCCGGGGCCGCGTGCTCGGCCTGGTAGGCCGCCCGGTACTCGGCCGCGTCGCCGAAGCGAAAGTCGGCCCCGAGGTCGATCACCTTGACCCCCGAATCGAGCAGGCGCCGCACCGGCTCCTGACTCAAGCCGTGGGGCAGGCTGACGAACACCAGCTCCGCGCTCTCTCCTATCGCTTCCCAGTCCGTGGGGCTGTACGGTGCGGGGTAGGCCCGTGCCAGATTCGGGAAGAGATCCCCGGGCAGTTCGCCCGCTCGACTCGCGGCCGCCGCCACCGCCACTTCGACTGCCGGGTGCTCGCTCAGGTAGCGCAAGAGTTCGGCCCCGGCGTAGCCGCTGGCCCCGACCACGGCCACTGTCACCACGGCACTCGACGATGGGTGATTATTCATTCCTTTCGATATATATGCTTTGGCGGTGCGGGTCAAGGCCCGTGGGAGGGGTTTTCTGGACTAGTCTGCCAGTCGGTTCGCCCTGGCCGCGCAAGGTTTCCGTCGGCTCGCGAGGAATGTTGTTGCAGGTAGACGCCTCCGTGACCAACAGCATCTCGAACTTCAGCTCACCTCATCTCCAGGGGCTCTACGCGAACCGCCCGGCCGTCGGCATCGGGGAGCCCTCTTCGAAGCCCGAGATCACCAGTACCGGCGACGGTTTTTCCGCCGGTGCGATGCACGAGCCGGTGGACAGCCTGGTCTCCGCCCCCTCGAGCGAACCGGCCTCCCCCATCTCGCTCCTGCACAAGCCCGGCGGCACCCGGGCCTTCGCCCGCAAAACTATGCTGATGGCGCTGATGGTCAGCAGTGTCGCCAGCGGCTTCACCGGCGTAGCCCACGCCAACGACAACGTGGCCCAGAAACTGGCCGACCCCGGCCCGGTGGCCGAGCAGCAAGCCGAGGTGGCCTCCGACCCGAGCACCGACCCCACCGTCTACAACCCGTTCGAAACCGCCGCACCCACTGAGACCGGCAGCTCCGCTAAGTCCCAGGGAGCGCTGCAGACCCTCAAGAACCTCACCGATGCAAGCTACGAAGGCGAGGTGGGCGGCTACAAGCTCACCGTCGAGGCCTTCGGCTCCCGCGTTCGGGCCCGTCCCCGGGTCAAGCTCGACGAAGTCCAGCTCCGCGGCTCTGCCCGCATCGATCTGGCCAACACCGAACTGGCTCGCACCCGCGAAGTGGACGGCTGGCAGATAAGCGACGGCGCTTACGGCAGGGTGCGCTTCACCGGTGAGTACCGCACCGGGGTCGAGAAGGGCTCCGAGCGATCCGAAAGCTTCGAGCACGGGGTGGCTCTCGAGGCCGGTCTCTTCCGCCAGTGGAGCACCTCGCTCTCGGAGAACGTCACCTTCGAGCATCGGGTCGAAGGCGGCTACTCCTACAACTTGACCCACGGCCAGACCGCGGCCACCGTCGGGGCCCGCCAGACCTTCAAGGGCGAAGGGGAATGGAAGGGCCAAGACTTCACCTGGACCGCCGAAGCCCGCCAGCGCGTCAGCTTCGACTCCAGCCGCGAGACCGACGCCCTCAAAGGGGAGTTCGAGCTTTACGCCGGTGTCGGCAAGAGCTTCCCCATGAAGGTCTTCGGCCGAGACACCAAAGTCGAGGTCAGCGCCGGACCGCGCGTCAAGGTCGACACCGGGGGCGACTTCAGCCTCGCCCCCGCCAGCCGACTTCGCGTTCGCTTCTAGGACGCTAGCGCGACCAGCGCTCCTGCCCTGCAGGCCGCCCAACGGCCGATCCTTGCCCCCATCGATGCCCGTCTCCCTCGAGACCCTCGCGGCCAACTTGCGGCCCACCCGCCGCTCGAGCCTATGCGGCTGGGCGGCAGGACCAACGCGGCTGCACCAACAAGTGCCTCACATGACTAAAGACGAGATCCGCGATATCGTGAATCGCACCTTCTACGCCTCCCTCGAGGAGTCGAAGACCGACCTGAACGCCCTTCCGCCCGGGCAGCTCCAGGGGCTCG
>CAZDLH010000320.1:0-3866 GCA_964505925.1 uncultured Burkholderiales bacterium | reverse complement strand
CGATAGCCTGGGCGAGCCCTCCATGATATCCTCCCAGGCTCAGCAAGGGACACCCGGACAGTTCGGCCAGCGCCGGTTCGGTGGGCGGGGAGCACCTCGGACAGAGGTCGGAACCCACCTGCCGACAGCCGACGCAGATGGGCGGGAAGATCAGATCTACCACCCGTCGGATCAGTCCGACGAGATCGATTTTCTCTCCTTGCGCGCACCGCTGGCGAGCAGGATCCCCTGGTACGGTTTTGGCCCCACCAGATGACAAGATGAGCCTATCAGACTAGACCGGACCACCACTCCCCCCTCCAGATCGGTACCCTGCCAGAGTACCGAGTCGGAAACGCAAGCTCGAGCTCCGATCGAGACTCCGTCCCCCAAGACCACCGGTCCTTCCAAGCGAGCCCCCGCGTCCACCGTCACGCGGTCACCCAGGAGCAGAGGGGGCACCAGGATCGCCTCCTCGGAGATGCGACAGTCGGACCCGACGAAGATCTGGGGCCGGATCTCCCGACCGGGCAGCCGTATGGAGTTTCCGGAGGATAGCAGTTCGCGATGGGCTTGCCGATAAGCTAGGGGCTCTCCGATATCGTACCAGAACACCGGTCGATGAAGCTCGGGGCGATAGGCGAAGATCCGCTCCTGCTCTTCCACTAGCGAAGGGAAGATATGTTGGCCGAAATCGAGGGGATGAACGTCCGGAATCCTTTCGAAGATCTCCCGCTCCATCACGTACAGGTGGGTGTTGAGCCAACCCAGATTCGATGTCGAAAGCTGAGGGTTCTCTTCGAACCGAAGCACCCGGCCATCGTCGGCCACCTCGAGTAGGCCGTTGTCCGCACTGCGGCGGCGAGGAAGCACAGCGATAGTGCACAGAGCTCTACGCTCTCGATGGAAGGCCACCATGCGGCTCAGATCGAGATCGGTGACGGTATCGGTGGCCACCACGCAGAAGGTCTCCTCGAAGCGATCCGCTGCTCGCCGTACCCCTCCCGCAGTGCCGCACAGCTCCGGCTCCACGGTTATCTCGACCCGGGGCAGGCCGGGCTGGCTGACGAGGCCTTCCCGCTGCAGTGCGGCGCTGACCGCACGGTGCAGATAGTGGAGGTTCACCACCGCCTCCTCCACCCCGTGCTGACCGAGCCAACGCAAGATATGTTCGATCACCGGTCGGTTCGCGATGGGGATCAGGGCCGCCGGTAGTGTGTAGGTCAGCGGGTAGAGCCCGGTCGCCGCACCGGCCGCCAAGATCATAGCCTTCACTGCAGCCGCTCCACAGCCCGCCCGGGCGAGCGCAGGACCTTCAGCGCGAACATCGGTAGGCTCAACATTCGTCGCCACCGGCTAGGCTGGCGGAGCACTCGATAGAGCCACTCAAAGTGCAGCTTGCGGAAGAGGGCCGGCGCCCGCTCCACCACGCCAGCGTAGACGTCGAGACTTCCGCCCACGCCCATCCCTATCCGCACTCCCGCCTCCTCGAGCGCAGGTCTGTGTTCAGCCAGGAAGAGCTCTTGCCTGGGGAAGCCCAAAGCTGTGAAGAGAACCGTGGGGCGAGCTTCGATGATCCGCTGCAACGTCTCCTGAGGGTCGCCGTAGCCGTCGGCGATCCCGGCGCACTCGAACCCGGAGTCGGTCCGGCTCTGGAGCTCTCGTACCGCTCGCTCGGCGACGCCGGGCGCCCCGCCATAGAAAAAATACGAAGTCCCTGGGGGGAGCTCCCTCACGAGCTCCAAGAGGAGTTCGACCCCGGCCACCCGCTCTGGAGCTGGCAGCTTCGCTAACCGGGACGCCAAGACGAGGCCGATACCGTCGGGCACCACCAGTTCGGCCGTCTCCACCACAGCGCCGAACCGTCGGTCACTCTGACCGGCCATAACCATCTCGGTACCCAAGGTCACCACCAGCGCCATGGTCTCGCCCCGACAGGCCTCCCGGAGATACTCCACAGCGTCCGACTGGCGGATAGGATGGAAAGGGAGCCCCAGAACGCGGTAGCGCGGGAGATCAGGGCTCATCTACACCGTCCCAGTCCGGCTGCCTGGGAAGGGTCAGGGTAAACGTACTCCCTTTACCCGGCTCGCTGGATGCCGTTAGCTCTCCCCCGTGGGCCTCCACCAGGTGCTTGGCGATCGACAGCCCGAGACCCCGACCGCCGAAGCGGCTGGTCCTAGCTTTATCTACGCGATAGAAGCGCTCAAAGATGCGCGGGAGCTCCTGGGGGGCGATACCGGAACCCTGATCCTGGATCTCGATAGTCGCTCTCTCGGCGGAAACGTACAGACGAACGAACACCTTCCGGCTGGGCTCGGAATACTTGATCGCATTATCGACTAGGTTCAGGAGCACCTGGGAGATCCGGTCTCGATCGGCGCGCCACTCGGGAGCGCTCTCCGGGAGCTCCATCTCGATCTCCATCGAGTGCTCCTGGGCTCGAGGCGTCAACACCGTCACCGTGTGGCGCACCAGCTCCACCAGATCGCAAGGGGCGTACCGCAGCTCCACCTGCTCGGCCTCCATCATCGACAGATCGAGGAGGTCCTTGATCAGCCGCTCCAGCCGTTGGGCTTCGGTGTGAATGGTGCTGAGCCAGCGGCGGGTCAGCTCCGGGTCCTCTAGAGCCCCTTCCAACAGGGTCTCGGTGTAGCCCTTGATACAGGTGAGAGGCGTCCGCAGTTCGTGGGAAACGTTGGCCACAAAGGTGATCATGATCTCGTCGAGCCGGCTCTTCAGAGCCGCCTCTTTGCGCGCTTCGTAGACCAAACGGTCGATCGGAAGTTCGGGATCGTGGTCGATCACCGTGTAGCCGCTGCGCAGTTCGAGGGGTTCATCGATCCCCAACTCCACAGCCACATCGTTCATCACTCCGTACAGCTTTTGGGAGACCCTGGTCGCGATGAGCTTGAGATCGCTAGTGGCGAAGACCTCTTTGCGGCGAGGCGGAGCGAATAAAAAGATCACGAAAAAGTCGGACCCGGGACCTCCTACGGCTACCAGATCCTCGTCTCGAAACAGCCTCCCCCTTTGACCCATCAAGGTCGAACGGATGGCGCTCAGTACCTTCTCAGCCCGCTCTTTTCCGTACCGATCCCGCAAAGCGAGAAACTCCACCACATCAAAGTAGAGAAAGCCGGCCTGCTTCTTGCTGGAGAGCTCCTGGCCGACCTTTTCCAAAACATCAGCGATGAAGGGGATGCTGACCGCGCTCTGGGGATCACTCATCTGTCAGACTCCTTGAAGATAGTTACGATTCGTTAGGTCCAGGCCCAGCGGGGTTACCGAGACGTAGCCCTGGGTCACGGCCTCCACATCCGAGCCGGGCTCCGGGACGCCCGCTGGGAAATCCCCGGCGAGCCAGAAGTACTCTTCACCCCTCGGATCCAGTCGCCGGATCACTCTTTGAGCGTAGTGGGTGTGACCTTGATGGGTCAGCTTCCATCCGTTCAACTGCTGGAGGTCTACCGAAGGGACGTTCACGTTCAACGTGGTTCGGGGAGAGAACTCGACGGGCCCTTCCCGCAGAAAGCCGACAAGCCAAGCTGCAGCCGTGTCGTACCTCTGGTTCTTGACGCTCCCCGCAGAGATAGCCACCGAGGGAACCCCCACCAGAGAACCCTCCAAGGCCCCGGCCACCGTCCCGCTGTAGAGGACGTCATCCCCCAGATTCGGCCCGGTGTTGATCCCGGAGACCAGAAGGTCTGGGGGCTCCTCTAAGAGATGATGAAGGGCTAGAAAGACGCAGTCCGACGGGGTACCGGTCACCGAGTAGGAGCGCTCCACCGGACCGCTCTCCCGATTCAATCGTAGCGGCGCTCGAAACGTGATGCTTCGACTGACGGCGCTCTGCTCACTGCGAGGTGCGACTACCGTCACCTCTC
>CAZDLH010000319.1:0-3869 GCA_964505925.1 uncultured Burkholderiales bacterium | reverse complement strand
GACCCGAAGTGGGTGATCTCCATGGGTGCCTGCGCATCCTGTGGTGGGGTTTTCAATAACTACGCCATCGTCCAAGGGGTGGACAAAGTCGTCCCTGTGGATGTCTACGTGGCTGGGTGCCCCCCGACCCCGGAGGCGCTCATCACGGCTTTCACAATGCTTCAAGAGAAGATCGATAAAGGGATCCCGCCGGGTGTCGACCCGCGAGTAGCGATGGCGGAGGATCCGGGTCTCGTGCAGATCAAGATGGCCTCTGTCGACCCCTACGTCCGAAAGTAAGAAAGAGAAACGTTCTATGTCTCAGCCTGTTGTCGGGGAAGCCGTTAGAGCTCTCGGCGAGAAGTTGAAATCCGAAGTGGCAGCCGACCTTTTGGGGAGTCGAGAAGACCGAGGCGAGATGACCTACTGGGTCATGCCGAAGGCCTGGCTCACAGCTGTCGCTGCGGTCCGAGATTCCGGCTTTCACGACCTCTCGGACCTGACCGCGGTGGACTATCTAGACCGCGAGCCGCGATTCGATGTGATGGCCATCCTTCGCTGCACGGAGACCCACGAGTACGTGCGTCTCAAGACCGTGCTCGACGAAGGGGTGAAGGTGCCGTCGCTGTGCGGTCTATGGGCTGGAGCGAGAGGTCTTCGACCTTTTTGGCATCGAATTCGAGGGGCACCCCGACCTCCGTCGGATCTTGTTGCCCCCCGACTACGAGGGCTACCCTCTGCGGAAGGACTTTCCGGTCACCGGCCCAGCGAGTTCCCTTTTCCGCTAGCTGCTCATTGAGACTTACCTAGGAGACGAAATGTCTACAGAGATCGATAGCGAGATTCCCGAAAGCTCAGCCACCGTCGAGGAGACAGACTCCGGCCTTACCATTTTGAACATGGGTCCGCAGCACCCGTCTACGCACGGTGTATTACGACTGATCCTCAAGCTCGATGGTGAGTTGGTGGTAGACTCCGAGCCCGATATCGGCTATCTCCACACCGGTATCGAGAAAACTGCAGAAGTGAAGACCTACGGTCAAGCCCTGACGCTCACCGACCGTATGGACTATCTCGCTCCCCTGGTGAACAATCTGGGTTACTCGCTAGCGGTCGAGAGGCTTCTCGGGATCGAGGTTCCCGAACGGGTCTCCCACATCCGTGTACTGCTCGCTGAGCTGCAGCGAGTGGCCAGCCACATGGTCTGGCTCGGGACCTCGGGGCTCGACGCAGGAGCGATGAGCATGTTTTTGTACTGTTTTCAGGAAAGAGAGATGATCCTCGACCTCTTCGAGCAGGTGTCGGGGGTTCGGCTTATGACCTCCTACATCCAGCCGGGAGGGCTGATGGCCGATCTCAATCCGGGATTCCTCGAGAAGACCAAAGAGGTTCTCGACCATCTCGATCGCCAGATTCCGATGTACTACGGGCTGTTAGAGAAGAATCCGATCTGGATGGAGAGAACCAAGAAGGTCGGATTCTTAACCCCGGAGATGGCTCGGGACTACTGCATTACAGGCCCGGTGGCCCGCGCCAGCGGAGTCGATCTCGACCTCCGCAGAGACCGGCCTTACGCGGCTTACGCCGACTACGATTTTGGAGTGCCGATCCGGACGGAGGGCGATAGTTACGCTCGCTACATCGTCCGCATGGAGGAGATGGAGCAGTCGGTGGCCATCTGTCGCCAAGCGCTCACTAAGATCGCTCCTCCCGGAGTGGGGGTTCCGTACCGCACCGACGACCGCAAAGTGGCTCCGCCTCCGAAGTATGAGATCCAGTACTCCATGGAGAGCCTGATCCATCATTTCAAGCTCTTCACCGAGGGGTTCACGCCTCCGCCCGGGGATGTCTATCAGGCTGTCGAGTCGCCCCGGGGCGAGTTGGGGTTTCACATGGTGAGCGACGGTAGTAATCGTCCGTACCGAATGCGGGTTCGGACCCCTTCGTTCACTAACGTTCAGCTCTTGCCGGAACTGGTGCGAGGTCTTCAGATCCCCGACGTCGTCGTGGTGCTCGCATCTATCGACTTCGTCTTGGGCGACTGCGACCGGTAGTTATAAGGAGAGTCGAAGGATGAGTAAGAGTTCAAAGACAGCTGAGACGAAGCTCCTGTCGGCTGAGACGGTAGCCTCCATCGAAGAGCTCATGTCGCGATACCCGAAGGCGAGGTCAGCTATTTTGCCTGCCCTTCACGCGGTTCAAGAGCAGCTCGGCTGGGTGCCGGAGGAGGCGCAGGCTGAGGTCGCAGACCTCTTCGGGATGACGCCGGCTGAAGTGCAAAGTTTAGTGACCTTTTACTATATGTACCACCGGAAGCCGGTGGGGCGCTACGTTGTGAAGGTCTGCCGCTCGATCTCTTGTTGGCTGAGGGGCTCCGAAGGGGTCGAGAAACGCTTCTGTGAGGAGCTCGGGGTAGAGACCGGAGAGATGACCGAAGACGGTATGTTCACCGTGCTGCACGGTGAGTGTCTCGCGGGCTGCGTGAACGCCCCTCTGGTTCAGGTCAACGATCGGTACGTCGAGGATTGCACCCCGGACAGAGTGCCCGGCCTGATCGAGCAACTCAGAAAGGGAGACCCGAAATATCCGGCGGCTCCGGCCTCTTGGATCCCTCCGGTTCCCGAGGGTAAGGAGAGCTGAGATGGGTGAACTTGCTGTCGTTCTAGAGAAGCGTTCGATCGAGAACATGACCGACATTAAAGTGGCTTTGGCGAATGAGGGGTACGACGGGCTCAAGAAGGCGTTGAAGGAGTTCACCCCCGAAGAGCTCATCGAGCACGTTAAGACCTCCGGGCTACGAGGACGCGGTGGAGCAGGTTTCCCGACCGGCCTGAAGTGGAGCTTCGTGCCGAAGAACCCTGGGAAACCGAAGTACCTGTGCGTCAACGGCGATGAGTCTGAGCCCGGTACCTGTAAGGACCGGGAGCTGCTGACGTATCTGCCTCATCAGGTCCTCGAAGGGATCGCGATCACCTGTTACGCTGTGGGTATCGAGACCGCTTTCGTCTACATTCGCGGTGAGATGCTCGAGGCCATCGAGATCCTCGAGGAGGCGATTCGCGAAGCCGAGGCTGAAGGTCTATTAGGTCAGGATATTTTGGGGTCCGGCTTCCACTGCCGAGTCGTTGTCCACCGCGGTGCCGGCGCCTATATCTGCGGCGAGGAGTCAGCTCTGCTGAACTCCCTGGAAGGGGAACGCGGATTTCCCCGCCTCAAACCTCCCTTCCCAGCCGTAGAGGGCCTCTACGCCTGTCCGACCGTTATCAACAATGTGGAGACCATGGCCTCCCTACCTCCGATCTTGCGTCAAGGAGCGGAGTGGTACGCCAGCCTAGGGACCGAGAGGAGCAAGGGGACCCGGCTGCTGTGTCTCTCCGGTCACGTTCATAAGCCCGGAAACTATGAACTCGAACTCGGAACCTCTATGCGGGATCTGATCTATGAGTTCGGAGGGGGAGTCCTCGGAGGCGACCTTAAGGCCATTATTCCGGGGGGAGTCTCGGCCCCGTTTCTGACCGAAGAGCACCTCGACGTCGCGCTCGATTTTGAGGCCATCGCTCAAGCAGGCTCCATGGCCGGGTCTGGGGCGGTGGTGGTGATCAACGACAAGACCTGCATCGTAGAGACGTGTCTGAATATCGATACTTTCTTCGAAGAGGAGTCCTGCGGCAAGTGCACGCCGTGTCGCGAGGGAACCAAGTGGCTGGTGGACATACTGCAGCGCATGGTTAAAGGTCACGGACGACTGGAGGATCTGGACCTGTTGAAGTCGGTCTGCGACAACCTTCTCGGTAAGGCGTTCTGCCCGCTCGGCGACTCGGCGACCTCCTGTATTCTGAGCGCTTTCAAGTACTTCCCGGAGGAGTTCGAGCATTACGCCAAGTACGGCT
>CAZDLH010000318.1:0-3875 GCA_964505925.1 uncultured Burkholderiales bacterium | reverse complement strand
CTCCTGGCGGAGAGGGAGGGATTCGAACCCTCGAAGCAAGTTTAACCCCACTTACACGATTTCCAATCGTGCGCCTTCAACCAGACTCAGCCACCTCTCCAGGTGGATCGAACATCCCGATCTCGTGGACGCTCGATCTCCCTTCCGCGTACGGAAGGGGTGCTCTTGGCGGAGAGGGAGGGATTCGAACCCCCGAGGAGCGTTAACCCCTACTCGATTTCGAATCGAGCGCATTCAACCAGGCTCTGCCACCTCTCCGCGAACGGAAAAAACTCTTCAGTTGTTCAAGACAGCGTTTCTCGAGGACCCCACCGTGGATCTCTACCTGTTGCCGGGAACCCGGCAGGTCGGCCAGACTCACCAAGGACTCGACACAGCCGGTCTCCGGGTGGTAAGCCCCGAAGACGATCCGACCGACTCGAGCCTGCAGCAAGGCTCCCGCACACATCGAGCAAGGCTCTAGCGTGACGTACATGGTGGCTTGGGGAAAGCGCCAGTCGCCGGAGCGTCTAGCTGCTCTCCGCAAAGCTATCAGTTCGGCGTGCTCGAGAGGGGAGCGCAGAGAGCCTCTGGCATTTTTCCCCTGTCCTAGCACCGACCCGTCTTGGACCAGGATCGCCCCCACGGGAGGCTCCCCCGACTCCAGAGCTTCCCGAGCGAGCTTCAAAGCTCGCTCCATCCACTCCTGATCGCTGCGCTGACTATGCGGTTTGGTCTTCAACTCCTATTCTGGCGCGCCGGACAGGATTCGAACCTGTGACCTTCGGCTCCGGAGGCCGACACTCTATCCACTGAGCTACCGGCGCCTATACCTTCTCCGGCCCAGCTGACGCCGCACCGAAAGAGTTCGTCCCGAAGTTTAGCACACGGCCCCCACGTTGACAAGCACCCCAGAGCCAACGTTTTTGGTGCTCTTGCGGCGGGCCTAACCCGCAGCGGCGAGAGTCCCCATCGACGACTTTTCGACGAAAGCGCTGCAGGGGAACTCCTCTCGTACCGCTGCGATGTCGCCGCGATCGTAGGCCTCCAAGAACACGGTCACGAGCTTAGGATCGAGCTGGGTTCCAGCGGCTCGCTTCAGCCTCAGCAGCGCTTCGGAAGTGTCCATACCGCTTCGGTAAGGGCGGTCCGAGGTCATCGCGTCAAAAGTGTCGGCCACCGCCAACAGTCTCGAGACCAAGGGGATCTTGGTTCCAGCCAGACCGAAGTAGCCGGTGCCGTCGAAGTTCTCGTGGTGGTAAGCCGCGAGGTCGAAGGGCAGTCCGTCCTTGAGAGCCACCAGCCGCTCACCCAAAGCGATGGCGCGATCGGTGTGGGTGCGCATCACGGCGCGCTCGTCGTCGGTCAGGAATCCAGGCTTACGCAAGATGGCGTCCGGAACATCGATCTTGCCCAGGTCGTGGATCAACCCGGCCCTTCGGGTGGTCTCGATCTCGTCGGCGGAGAGCCCCAGTCGTGCGGCCATGGCGGCGGCGTACCCGGCTACTCGCCTGGAGTGACCCGAGGTGTACCCGTCGCGCTCTTCGATGTAGGCCGACAGCGCCAAAATGGTGGACTGGGTCTCCTCTTCGAGCTTCTGACCAGCCTCCATTACGGCGTGGATCAAGATCACCGGCACGAAGAGCAGTGGGACCAGCCACAGCTTGGTCTCTAGAAAGACCGACACCAACACACCTAGCGGGAGAAAAAGAGCCGCGTTCGGGGCCTGGTCGCTGGCCATCTTCCAGGCCCGCTCCAGCCAGCTGTCCGGATTGTCGTGAGCCACCGAGATATGGAGACTGTTCAAAATGAACAGGGTCGCGAGCCAGACCAAGCCCGCCAGGACCGCAGCGGCGGCACCCTCAGCGCCGGTCAGCGGATTCGGCCGACCCATGGCATCGAGGGCCGTCCCGGCTAGCAGCGTGGCGAGTCCGATGAAGACGACGTCGGAAAAGTGATAGGCGATGTTCTGCCGGGTGACCCGTTCGGGATGATTCTTCAAACCGTTCCGCAGGCGAACCAGTTCGTGTAGCAGCCGCAGCGAGACCACCACCGCGGTGGAGATGGCGGTGCTAAAGAGAAAGATCAGGGCGAAGACCGGGGCGTCCTCCAAGGTGTAGACCGCGTGGTAGTCGCCGCGCCCGAGCCGGACGCTGCGGCGTAGACCGAACCAGACCCCCAACGACAGGAGCGCTACCGAGCCGAGAGCCACTCCGGCGGAGCCCAGCTGCGCCAGGCCCAATCCGATCACCGGGCAGAGCACTAAAGCGAAGGCGAGGACCGTTCCGTACCAGAACCGCTGTGTGGACATTCTCGACATTATCTCTCGCCTTCCTTCACTCGATCCTCGACGCCATCGACGGGCGATCCCGCAGGTAGGTAGCCGCCGCCCACTCCCGGGCCGGGCTCGAACGCCATCAGAGCGAGCGTCGGTCCCCGCCAGCAGAGCATCGGCTTCAAGGGCTCAAAGGCGGAGGGCAGGCCCTGGGCGTAGCCGCCACCGGCGCCAGGTCCGTCCTCGGGTCCGGCCTCCTCATCGTAACCGCCGCCGGCGCCAGGGCCGTCCTCGTCCGGGCGAACCTCTTCGTCGTATCCGCCGCCCGCTCCGGGACCGTCTCCGAGCCTAGGCGCTTCGCCGGCCGCCGGCGGTGGCGGACCCCATTCCACCGAGTCGCTGGGGAGCCCAGCGTTCGGCTGTTCGGACGGGGTGGGCTCCGCCGGCTTCTCCGCTCGGGGCGCGGGGAGGGCTAGGAACATGTTCTTGGGGCTATTGATCTGCACGTCGATTCCTCTAACTACTCTAGGCGCTCTTCTTGCGGAGCACGGTTTCAAAAGCTTCTACGATGACCGGGTCGAACTGGCTCCCCCGGCCGGCGGTGATCTCGGCCAGCGCCTCTCGGCTCGTCAACCGCCTGGGGCGATGGGCGTTGTGAAGCATGCTGTCGAAGGCTTCGGCCACCGCTAGGATGCGAGCGCCCTTGGGGATAGCCTGACCGCTCAGGCCGCTGGGGTAGCCAGCTCCATCGAAGCGCTCGTGATGGTGCCGGATGTACTCGGATTCCACCTGACCCAGGGAGAGATGGGCGGCCACCTTCGCGCCCACTTCAGGGTGCCGACGGAGGCAAGCGAACTCTTCTTCGCTCAGCACTCCGGGCTTATTGAGGATAGCTTCGTCGATCCCGATCTTGCCCAGATCGTGGAGGCGGCCTGCATTCACCACGTATCGGACTTCGCGCTCGCGCATCCCGAGCTCCCGAGCGATGTAGCCCGACCACTGGGCCACCCGTTCGGCGTGCCCTTGCGAGCCCACTTCGCGTCGCTCTGCGGCTTCGACCAGTGAGGCCACCACGTCCCGAGCTTCCCGCAGGGTGGTCACGTAGGAGCGGATGCCCCGGAAAGCTACCGTCAACGGTAGGAGCAGGAGCCCTGTGACCACCGCACCCTGTACGATGGAGGCCGACAGCAGGAGGGCGACCGGCAGCATAACACAGACAGCCAGCCGAACCTTGGTCCACTCCATACGGGTCTGGGGCCGTCCGATGCGGCTCTGCAGAAGATACAGATGAACCGCGGCGCAAAACTGGTCTAGGACGACCGCCACCAGCGCGCCTGCCACCAGAGCTAGGAGGGGCGCCTCGGGGGCGACGAAGACCACTAGAAAATAGGGAGCGAAGTAGCAGACACCCATCTGAGCGAGGGTGTAGACGGTAAACTCTAGGCGAGCTTCGCGACCTCGGCGATAGGCCCGGGCGGCCACTCCGAGGGCGAGTAGAACCGCAGCGGCCACCGGCTGACCCAGAAAGAGCGCTGCGAGAACCGGGATCTCGACCCCTGAAACGATTCCGTAGCCGGGCAGCTCCAGCACGAAGGCATGATGCCCCCGCTCGCGCAGCCCC
>CAZDLH010000317.1:0-3880 GCA_964505925.1 uncultured Burkholderiales bacterium | reverse complement strand
AGGCCAAAATTTTAGAATTGCGGGAGTAACCGAATGCTAACAAGCTCTAGGGAAGAGTTAGGCAGTCTTCTTGTCGAGGAGGGGTTCATCACCCCCCGTCAGCTCGACAAGGCTATGTCCAAAGCGGAAAGCTCTGGAGATAACCTTCAGAAGGTGCTGATCTCTATGGGGTTCGTCACCGAGAAAGATGTGGTGGAAACCCTCGGGGCGAAGATGGGGGTCGACTTCGTCGATCTCGACAGTCTGCAGCTCGACCCAGAGTTGGCTCGGCTCATCCCCGAAGATCTCGCCCGCCGCTATAAAGTGGTGCCGATCGCCCAAGACGATGCCAACCGGCTGACGTTGGCGATGATGGACCCCCGGGACGTGATCGCCACCGACGATATCAGTCTCATCACCGGGTTCAACATCCATCCGGTGATCGCCACCGAAGAGGCCATCTTGAAGTCCATCAACCAGCAGTACGGCGTGACCGATCTGGTGGAGGTAGAGGCCACGGTGAAGGATATCTCCGCCCAAGACTTCGGAAACATGGATTTCGAAGACGATATGGATGAGGAGATCGCTCTCGACAAACTCAAGGAGATGGTCGACGAAGCGCCCATCGTGCGAGTGGTGAACCTCATCATCTCTCAGGCTATCAACGACAAAGCGTCGGATATCCACATCGAGCCGGAGGCCAAGTCGGTCCGGGTTCGCTACCGAGTGGACGGCGTACTTCACGACGTGATGAGCCCGCCTAAGCACATTCAGGCTCCGATGGTCAGCCGTATCAAAATTATGGCGAACATGGACATCGCAGAGCGCCGCGTTCCCCAGGACGGTAAGATCCACCTCACGCACGACGGCCGAGAGTTCGACTTGCGCGTATCGACCATCCCGACGATTCACGGCGAGAAGACCGTTATGCGTATCCTCGATAAGAGTTCGGTCATGCTTGGTCTGAACAAGCTGGGATTCGCTCAGGATAACCTGGAGCTTTGGGAAGGCATCGTCGACAAGCCGTACGGGATGCTCCTGGTCACCGGACCGACCGGTTCGGGTAAGTCGACCACGCTCTACTCCTGTCTCAATAAGCTCAACTCCGGCGACAAGAACATCATCACCGTAGAGGACCCGGTCGAGTATCAGATTCAGGGCATCAACCAGGTCCAGACCAACAATAAGGCGGGTCTGACCTTCGCCTCTGCACTCAAGAGCTTCCTTCGACAGGACCCGGACATCATCATGGTCGGTGAGATCCGTGACGGCGAGACCGCCAAGATCGCGGTAGAGGCGGCACTCACCGGTCACTTGGTTCTCTCGACGCTTCACACCAACGACTCGACCGGTGCAATCTCGCGACTCGTCGAGATGGATGTGGAGCCCTTCTTGGTCTCGTCGGCGCTCATCGGGGTTCTGGCGCAGCGCTTGGCGCGCTGTATCTGTCCGAACTGTAAAGAGAGCTACACCCCTCCGGTGGAGGCGGTCCGCAAGTTCGGAATGGCCATGTTCGGCGATAGCGATATCCAGTTCTATCGAGGGCGCGGATGCGACCACTGCAAGATGACCGGCTATCGAGGCAGGAGCGGTATTCACGAAGTGTTCCAGCCTTCCGACAGAACCCGGCAGCTCATGCTTAACCGGGCCTCTTCGACGGAGATCCGACAAGCGGCGGTCGAGGAGGGTATGAAGACGATGCAAGACGACGGGTTGCGTAAGACCCTCAGCGGTGTGACGACGATGGAGGAGTGTCTCCGCGTGGTCTACGTGGAAGGGGCAGAGTAGTCCCTTGCAGGGGTCGGAAAGGGTGGCCCTGCATTCGGTTAAGTTTCACCCTTTCCGAGCAGCGTCATAGAGATTTGACGAGAAGCCCTGTCAGCAAGACGAGAAAGAGGAATTCTTAAAATGGCATTAGCGCAGTCACTCAGATTTACGATGGACGACCTTCTGAGGCTCGTCGTTGAGAAGGGAGCCTCAGACCTCCATATCACTGTGGGCCTTCCACCGGTCTTTCGGATCAACGGTAAGCTCGTCCCTACCGAGTTCGCCCGAATGGCCCCCGAGGAGACCAAGCGTCTGGTCTACTCGATCCTCAACGATAAGCAGAAGGAGAAGTTCGAGAAAACCTGGGAACTCGACTGCTCTCACGGCGTGCGCGGTTTCGGTCGTTTCCGGGTGAACGTCTATCGTCAACGGGGCGCAGTGGGGTGCTGTCTGCGAGCCATCTCCAACCGAGTGATGCAGCGCGAAGAGCTGATGCTTCCGCCGATCATTGAGACCATCGTGAATCGGCAGCACGGTCTCATTCTCGTGACCGGAGCGACCGGTGCGGGCAAGTCGACCTCCCTGGCCTGTATGCTCGATATCATTAACCGAGAGAAAAAGTTCCACATCATCACCATCGAGGACCCGATCGAGTACATGCACCCGCACAAGATGTCGATGATCAACCAGCGCGAGGTGGGGCAGGATACCCAGAGCTGGAGCAACGCCCTTCGGGCGACCCTGCGAGAGGACCCGGACGTGATCTTGGTGGGTGAGATGCGCGATCAAGATACCATCTCAGGCACCCTCACGGCTGCGGAGACGGGCCATTTGGTTTTCTCGACTCTGCACACCTCGGATGCTGCTCAGACGGTGGACCGCATCGTGGATGTCTTCCCGCCTCACCATCAGCACCAGATCCGAGTGCAGCTATCGAGCGTGCTGGAGGCGGTCTTCTCTCAGCAGTTGGTGACCCGAGCCCGGGAAGACGGACGGGTACCGGCCGTGGAGGTTCTGATCTGTACCCCGGCTATGCGGAACCTTATCCGCGAAGGGAAAACTCACCAGATCTATAACGCCATCCAGACCGGCGGAAATGTCGGTATGCAGACGATGGAACAGTCGCTCTTCGAGCTTGTGAAGAAGCGCTTGATCACCCCGGAGGAGGCGATGGATTGCACCATGCACCCGGAGGATCTCAAGCGCATGCTGGATACGCAACGAAAATAGTTGGGCAAAGTGTGGGGTCGAGTTCAAAGGAATGGCTCCGCCCCGAACGAATATGGGTCAGATGGGGGCTCTCATTGTGGGCTCCCTGAGGAGGAAGGAGAACGGTTATGAGCATTTTGTGGTGGCTTGTTCCGCTGGCGATTCTCGTCACTGGACACCTGACGCAGGTATAAGATAGTTTGAGAAGTGTAGACGTAGAAGAACCACTTAGGGAGGTTGGCCCCAATGCCATTGTTTGCTTATGAGGCGAGGGACTCCACCGGTCAGTTAGTTAAGGACTCGATCGAGGCGCCGAACCGAAAAGCTGCTCAGATGCGATTGCAAGAGCAGCGGATGACCATCATCTCTCTCAAAGAGAAGGCTGGTGGTGGGGGCGGTGCTGGGGATATAGGAGCATTTTTAGATCGCTTCAAGAGGGTCAATGAGCAGGCGTTGACCGTTTTCAGTCGGCAGTTTGCGACGATGATCAACGCTGGTCTAGCGATGGTCCGTTGTCTCGATATCCTGTCCGAGCAGACCGAAGATAAGAAGCTTCAGTCTACGCTCGACCAGGTTCGCCGCGACGTGGAAGCGGGTCAGACCTTGTCGGCGGCCTTGGCTCGGCATCCCCAAGTGTTCTCTACGCTCTACATCAGTATGGTTAAAGCCGGTGAGATGGGCGGTGTGCTCGATGAAGTGCTCGAGCGTCTCGCAGGGTTTATGGAGAAGGACTATTCGCTGAAGAAGAAAGTGAAGTCCGCTCTCACTTACCCCGTCGTTATCCTGGTGATGGCGCTCGGGATTGTCTTTTTCCTGGTGACCTACATTCTGCCGACCTTCGTCGAACTGTTCAGGGGGATGAACCTAGTGCTTCCCCTACCGACGAAGATCCTGATTACGATCACTGAAGGGGCTCGGAATCCGC
>CAZDLH010000316.1:0-3901 GCA_964505925.1 uncultured Burkholderiales bacterium | reverse complement strand
GTAGGTCAGCATCGGATACTTGCGATCGGGATCGAAGTTGGGCGGTAGGACCACCCAGGCGTGCATCGACTTGCCATCGGTGGTGGGGATCCAGCGCTCCTCTACGGTGGGCAGCGCTAGTCGAGCCATGGTCGAGTCGTTGATGCTGGAGATCTTCTGGGACGAGCCGTTGCCGAGGTCGACGATCATCAGTTCATCGGGGCGCTCGGTCTGGGCGAAGCTAGCCACGGCCTGTCTGCCGTTGGGGAGCAGCGCCCTTAGGCCCCACTCCGCGCGCCCTTTGGTGATGGCCTTCGCCGGACCGCCGGTTCGGGCTACTCGATACAGCTGGGATGTGCCTTTCTCCTCGGAGGAGAAGACGAATCCGCTGCTGTCCGGGAGCCACGCGGTGCCGTGCACCCAGCGATCGAGGTCGCGGGTGGCTTCGGTCACGCTGCCGGTGGCCAGGTCGCGCACCATGATGCGCGGGCGGTCGGCTTCGAAGCTCGCGCGTTCCATCGAGTTGAAGGCTAGGTACTTTCCGTTGGGTGAAAACAGAGGGTCCCGTTCGTAGCCGGGCATCCCCTCAGTGAGGTTCACGCGCTCTTTCGGGCTGTTGAGATTCGTCAGGTAGACGTCGGAGTCAGTGCTCTCGGCCCATCGCTCCACATCTTTCATGGTGTAGGCGATGCTGCGTCCGTCGGGGGACCAGTCGAACTGTTCCGTACCGCCGAACGGAGGCACCGGGCTATCCACCGGCATGCCTTCCATCAGATCGATGGGGGTGCCGGCCTTCCCGTCGGCTCCCAACGGAGCCACGTGAAGATGGTTGAAGCTGTCCGTTTTCCAGCTATCCCAGTGCCGTACCATCAGCTGGTCGTAGATCCGGGCGTTGGCCTCGGAGAGCCCCTCTTTCAGCGCTTCGGTCGGAGGCTCGATCTCCACTTTCTGGGTGAAGGCGATGTGTCGACCGGTGGGCGCCACTTTTAGGTTAGAGGTGCCCTGCTTAAAATCGGTGATCTGCAAGGTAGAGCCGTCTGCGGGATTCACCGCTACGGCCTGCGGAGCTTTCCCCCGTTCAGGACTACCGATCACAAAGATCCGCTCGCCGAAGACCGAATTGGCGAACTGCAGATTGGCGATCACCGGCCAGTCCGAAATGAGTGTTCGGGTCTGTCGGTTCTGAGTGTCGTACAGGTAGAGCGTGCGAGAGCTGTTGTCTGCAGCCAGATCGTAGCGGGTCACGATATAGGCCACATACTGCCCCTTCTCGGACACCGTTGCTTCCCCGAGGCGCCCCAGCTGCCAGAGCAGCTCAGGGGTCATCCGCTGGGATTCTCGAGAGACGGATTCTTGGGCCACGGCCGGCGCGCCCAATAGGAACGCTAGGCCGAGCAATAGGATAAAGTTACGCATGCCCTGCGCTTTCGGCGGGCTCATCGGGGATCCCCTCACCGGAGCGAGGCCGGCCCCGACGAGGATGACTCCCGGCCGTTCGGGGTCTCGCCCTTTCTTTTAGGGCGGTGTCTGGGCGCGGCGCTCGTCGGCTAGCTTGCGGGACTCTTCGAGAACCGAGCGGGTCTCGAAGAGGGTGTCGCCGTAGTCGCGGCTGCTGCGCTCGAGGGCCGTCTCCAAGCACTCGACGGTGGTGATCCAGCCTGGGTCGAAGGTGGGGCCCCAGCCTAGGATCTCGCGACTGCTCTCGATCACCCGGTGGTGAAGGCGGTCGGCCTTCTCCGAATCTCCTAATCGGAGGTTGCACTCGGCCCAGTCGATGAGTGCCGGTCCCATCACGTTTCGACGATGGGTGTGGGCGATGGTCAAGGAGTCGAAGCGGGCGCTCCAAGCGCGCTCCTCGAGATGGGTGAGGCTCTGGTCGCGGAGTCGCCGGGCTAGCCCGCCAGCGGCCCGGTCCAGCTGCTCGGCGAGTTCGAAGACCTCTCTGCTCAGAACCATCGAAGGGTTCTCGGAAAAGAGGCGGCGCAGGTTCGCTATCCCGGTGGTGAGGGTGTCCAGGGCCGCCTCGTAGTCCTGTTGGGCCACGGTGCGGTCCAGTTCCCGCATCAGCGGGCCGAGTTCGATGTCGAGCTTCACTGCGCCCGCCCTCGCACGAGGGGAGGCGCACTTCGCTGAGGAGGCGATGGGGGATGGGTTTTGCGGGTTGCGCGCATAGTGAGGAAGTTCTCGCTTCTGTCTAGCGCCCCTTTTATGAGCCCGCCGCAGGCGAGGCGTCGGGCATCTAACCTGAAATGCAAGAAAGAGCGCCCTCGAGGTGAGGTGCGCTCCTTCTTGAACTGGTCGAAGTTCGATTCACGTGTACTCAGACCGAGAGCTTCGGCCGAGTTCCGGAAGGGGTGAACTCCTATCGGCGGGCCGGTTTAGGACGCGCTTCGTTCACCACGAGGCGGCGACCGTCGAGCTCGCTACCGTCGAGCTGTTCGATGGCGGCTAGGCCAGCTTCCCGGTCTTCCATTTCGACGAAACCGAAGCCGCGGGGACGGCCGGTTTCCCGGTCCGTGACCAGGCGGGCGGAGCGAACGGCTCCGAACTGTTCGAAGGCCTGCGAGAGCTGGTCTTCGTGTAGGTTGTAAGACAGATTTCCGACGTAAAGGTTCATACTTTTCTCCTTTTCATTTGGACCCCGAAATCGAGGCGATTGCATAAGCAACGTCGCGGTGCTCATCACATCGTTGCGGTGCTTAGTCGAGATCCATGAACAAGGAGAGCGTCGGGCTAAAGCGAGCGAGATGGAATCGGTATCGGTAACGTGATATGCGTAAGTAGGTTATCCTATCCCACGGTCAGATGCAAGACCTCCCGAGGCGAAAAAAGCCTCTATCGGGAGCCTCCGAAGCCAGTCGGAAAAGGTGAGCTGGAACCGCCGATGGGACCGCCCCGGGGGGGGTCGGTCTGCAGGGTTCTAGCGACCTCCCAGAATTCGGCCTGCCGGGCGGGAAAATCCTCAGCGGTGGTGGTGCCAGAGATCAGGTAGATGCGGCCATCCTTGACGGTCCAGACCGAAAGGCAGCTGAGCTGGCGCCCTCCAAACTCGACGTGGAGAATCATTCTCCGGGCCTCAGATCCGTCGTCGAGGGTGACCGGTTCGTAGCCTTCGGTGATGGTGCCTGAAAGCTCGGCTTCTTCGAGGGAGATGCGGTAGAAACCCTCGAGATCGATCGAGTCGGAGGTTTGTACTACGAGGTTGGTGTTCGGTCGAAAGTCAGGCAGCGGGTCCGGAGCGTAGAGGATCAGACTCGCTCCGTGCGCCGCCTCACCCTGGGTCCATCCCGGTAGGATAGCCAGAGAGGCTCCGGACGGGTCTGTGGCTCTCTGGCCGAATGCCGGTAAACTAAAGATGAGGGTGAAGAGCGCACACAGGCTCCAGAACTGAGATTTCGTCATCTCTTCGAGTTGGACTTCGGTTGTGCGCACACCTGCCGTTACCGACCCACAAACAGGAGGTTCCCGAAGCTATGAATGAGCGAAACGATGAACGGTTGATGGAGGCCGGAGGGAGTGTTTCGGCCTTTGGGGAGGCCTGGGGCACTGAAGGGGCCGACGAGCTCACGGACCGCTTCTCTACCTCGCGAGGGCCGGTCGAACTACATTTCTGTTCTACCGGTCGCTGCCGGCTAGTGACGTCTCCGGACAGCCGACCACTGGAGAGCTTTTTGGAGCTGATGATCGAGACTTGGAACCACGGGGTTCGGGATGGACGGAGCGACCCGTACGCTCCGATAGAGTCGCTAGTGAAGAGTGAACCGTCCCTCACCGCAGAGCTCCGGGCGGAGCTGATCTGCGCCTTTCTGCAGAGCGCTGCTTCGGCGCTCGCCGTATGCCGGGACGCCCCCCAAAGCGAACTGGCCGCCCTCGAGCATCGGGTACACCGGGTCTGCCGTCTGGATCCCCCCTCTACCCCCAT
>CAZDLH010000315.1:0-3902 GCA_964505925.1 uncultured Burkholderiales bacterium | reverse complement strand
CGGGCTCCGCCGGATCCGCTGCCGCCGCCGTAGTTGCTGCCCCCTCGGCGGGGAGGGGCGGTGCCGCCGTGGTTGCTCCCGTTGCGGCGCTTAGCGTCCTTTTGTCTTTGGCAGCTGGAGAGCTCGGAGGTGAGGCTGCTGACGCGGCTGGAGAGTCGGCTCGACTCGGTCCGTAGGCCGGCGTTGGCCCCCTCTTGGCTGCTGGCGCGGCGGTCGTACCGGTCGGCTTCGGAGAGCGCGTTGGGTATGCGGGACTCCAGGTTGGAGGCTTCGCTGCGCAAGCTGGAGGCGTCGCGGGTGGAGGTCTCGGCCTGGCGCAGAGCGGTGGCGGTCTGGTCGCGCAGCGGCTGGAGGACGGCCTGGGCCTGCTTTTCGGCGGTGGCGTCGATCCGTTTCTCTCGACCTTGGAGGTTCGACTCCCGGGTTTCGAGGCCGTCTTTGCGCTGGTCGTAGCGAACCTGGTTGCTGCTCTGGTGGTTCTCCCGGCGAGCGGTGGCCTCGTCGCGGATGAGGGCCTCCAGGCTCTCCTCTTTGGTCTGCAGTCGGCCGTTTTCGCTGTCGAGGTGGCTCTTGAAGCCGTCCATCTTCTGCTCGTAGGCGCTCAGCTCGTCGGTCTTGAGGGTGTACAGCTCCTGGCTGCGCCCGGCGGTCAGGTCGGTCTCGCTGCTGAGGGTGCTGTTCAAGAGCGAGCGGTTCTCGCTCAGCTGGCCGTGGCGTGCGGCTAGCTGCTCCTCCCTGCGGGCGATGTTGCCGTCGCCGGCCTGGCGCTCTTTTTCGAAGTCGACCTGGTTGGTCTCGAGGCGGGCCTCGAGCTCGTTCATCAGGCCCTCTTTCTTGTCGAGTTCGAGCCACTGGCGCGACATCCGGGAGCCGTCGACGACGCCGCTGAAGAGGTTCTGGGCGCCCCGGGCCATGGCCATGCCTCCGACCATTCCGGTGACCCCGCCGGCGGCGGCGCCGATGCCGCCGTAGATGAGGCCGGCGCGGGTGACGGCCGCGAGGCCGAGGTCGCCGCTGATGATGCCGCCGACCACTTCGGCGCCGGTGCCGACCAAGGCTCCGACGGTACCGCCGCCGGCGGCCCCGGCTAGCAGCCCGAAGCCGCCGAGGGCGCGGCCGGTGTTCTTGACCAAGAAGCTATCGTCGGAGACCGACGGAGGAGCCGAAGGGGGCTTGGGGGCCGGGGCCTCGGGCGGCAGAGCGCCGGCCTCTTGGCCCAGGTGGCGCAGGGTGCCTTTGACGGCTCCAGTGCCTAGACCCACGGCGTAGGGCAGGGGGGCTCCGGCGATCTCGCCGACCTTACTGCCGACGACCCATCCGCCGACGGCCAGGGCAGCGGCGCCCACGGTCATCCCGACCTGCCCAGCGGTGCCCATGGTGGAGAAGCCGGTCTTGATGAAATCCCATCCGCCGTTGGAGAGCACGGTGGCTACGGGTGCGGCGATGGCGCCGCCTGCTGCGACCCCGACCATGGCCCCGCCGACCATTCCGGTCCAGGCGCCGGCGGCGGCTCCCACGATCCCTCCCGCTCCGGCGGTCATATTGGAGACGCGGCGTGAGAGGTCCCGGGCTTCCCCGAGAGCTTCGCGCTTTACGGTGCCGGCGAAGCCGTCCTTGGGCGTCCCCTGAACGGGCGCCTCGTCGGCGGCCTTAGGTTCGGTCTTCGGTTCGGTTTTCGGAGCTGCGACGAGCGAGGTTTTCGGCTGAGAGGCGAGGATCTGCATGGTTTCTATCCTTAGAAGCTAGGTCGTTCGGTTCGGTGGAAGGCGACTGGGGCTACAGCGATGAGCGGCAGCTGTTCAGTTGGCTCTGGAGCTGGCTGACACGGGAGTTCAGCGAAGCCACCCGAGAGCTCAGCGTACTGGTTTCGGATTCGGCCCGACGCAGTCTGGAGCGCGCCGAGTCGCGAGAGCTCTCGGCGGAGCTCAGGCGGGAGGCGGCCGAGTCTCGGCTCCGGAGGGCTTCGTTGCGATCGCGCTCGGCCGTCGCTTTCTCCTTCTTGGCGTTGGCGAGGTCCCGCTCGAGACCGGGCTTTTCGGACCCGACTCGCTGATCGAAGCGGGCTTCGATCCGGCTCAGGATGCTCTCTTCGTACTGATCCATCTTGGTTTCGAAAGCGTCCAGCTCTTTGTGGAGGCCGGCGAAGTGGCTATCGATGGGCTTGCGCTCTTCACTGAAGATGGCCCCAGCCTCTTTGTCGATGGTCTGGTCGAGGCGACCCTCCCACTCGTTCAAGGTGCCCTGGAAGGTGTCCAGCTCGCGGTTCCAGCCCTGGAGCTTCTCATCCCAAGAGTCGAGGGAGGAGCGCTCGCCGATGATGGAGTGGGCACCGGAGGCGTCGAGGGCCGGGTCGGAGCTAGCGGCGCGCTGGCGGAAGTCGTTGTTGGCGTTCTCTTCGATTCGGGTCTGGACGGTGCTCAGTTCACCCGAGATGCTCTTTTCGTCCTGGCCCATCGCGTCTTCACGCTGCAGGAGCCCCTGGGAAGCTTCCTGGTGCTGGGCGCGGTACGAGGCGGTCTGCTCGGCTAGGTTCTCGGAGCGCAGCTCTAGCGTTCCCTGGCGCTCGTTGAGGGAGCCCTCTCGCTTTTCGAGCCGCTCCTTCAGGCCGGGCTTGCCCGCCATCGCTTTGCCGAGAGTCTTGTCGTAGCCCCACTGGCTAGCGCGAGCGATCCCCTCGCCGCCGTAGCCTCCCACAGCGCCTAGGGCTACACCCCCGATGGCTCCTCCGATGAGGGCCGAGCTAGGGACGTTCGAGATGAAGTTGCTGAAGGTGAAATCGCCGGAGGCCATATCGGCGATCAGCGAGCCTGCGGTGGTCAGCGCCGCGCCGCCTACGAACCCGCCGACAGCTCCGGAGAGGACACCGGCGCCGGAGAGAACCCGGCCTTGGGCCCGGAAGGCTCCGCGCAGTTCGCTGCGGTGGCCCGGCTCGCTCGGCTCTTTGGCGGCCGGCGGGGGTACGCTGCTCGGGTCGCTCAGGCCCTGGGCGTAGCCGGCGGTGAAGCCGAACGGGAAGGCCGCGGTCTGGGCGATGCTGCCGCCGATGTTGGAGCCGATGACCGCTCCTCCGGCTAGCCCCATCACAGCCCCTGCGGTCGAACCGATCTGGGCGGCGGTGCCCACCGCTGAGAACGATTTGGCCATAAAGTCCATCACTCCGTTGCTGGTGAGGGAGCCGATGACCGGGGCGAAACCGCCTCCGACCATCGCGCCCACTACGGCGCCTCCGAAGGAGAGGGCGGCCCCACCGGCGATGGCGGTGGCGATGGCGGCGGCTCCGCCGAGCGGGCGCTCGACTTTCTGTCCCCAATCGACCCCTTTGCGAATTCCAGCGCGGAAGGCGGCCGAGTTTCGGCTCTCACCCTCGGACTGTACGACGAAGGTCTCCTGTAGAGACGGCTGGACCGGTGCATCTTCCGTCGGACGTGCCTGAGTCTCGGTCTTCGGTGCGATCTTTTCGTTGGCTCCGGTTCGGAGGGGAGCGATGGCTGGTTGTATATTCACGGGGTCCTCCAGGTGATTCTAGAACAACCTTACAGCCCGGCCTTGAAAAAGTACTGAACAGGTACATCGGATCCCCAGGACCGACGCTGTTTTCGTTAGGGGGTAACATGCTGTTCACGGATCTGGGGGATCCCGCTCGAAGATGGGGGAGATTTTCCACTTTGGTTACAGAGGTGGGGTTCGGGAGCCGGGTCGTCAGTGAGTCCGGTCGTGCTCGAGGATCGACTGGAGCAGGCCGTCCTCGGTGTAGACCTCAGCGGTGGCGAGGACGCTCAAGCCGAAGTCGTTGGCCGTGGCGGCGGTGATCGGCCCGATGCAGTGGCAGGGGTAGCTCCTGTGGTCGGTCATCGCGACCCAGTTTTTCACCGTGGAGCTCGCGGTAAAAAGAAGTCGGGCAT
>CAZDLH010000314.1:0-3912 GCA_964505925.1 uncultured Burkholderiales bacterium | reverse complement strand
AGCGTGGACATAAAAGATCGAGCGGGGCGAGACCTCCTGAGGTCCCGCCCCGCTTGGAGGGGGCGACACGCGCCGCACCCGTTGGTCTCGACCGCTTCCCGGGTCCGCTGTGGGCGGTCAGGAAGCGGCCGACGGATCAGTCTTGGTCGCTATTTTCCCGCGGCTTTCGCTGGCGTAGAGCTCGACGGCGCGGGGGACGGCTCTCGCCGCCTTCCTCGCTTCGGCTCGACTCGCGCGGTGCGCTCGATTCGCTTCGCTCGGAGTTTCGACCCTCGGAGGAGCTGCGGCGTCCGCGACCTGAGGGTCGGGAGCCGCGATCTCCGCGATCCCCACGATCTCCTCGGTCCCTGTCGGAGCGGTCGCTGCGGTCGGAGCGTTCGCCCCGGTCCCTGTCGCCTCGGTCGCCCCGCTCACCACGGTCGCCACCCTTGCTCCTCTGCTCTTCGGCTTCGGCGAGCTCCTCTTCGGTGTAGAGGCCCTTACGGGTGAGGTTGATCCGGCCCATAGAGTCGATCTCTTCGACTTTCACCTGGACCTCATCGCCCACATTCAGGACGTCCTCGACTTTTTCAACCCGGAACGGCTTGAGTTTGGAGATGTGGAGGAGTCCCTCTTTGCCCGGTAAGATCTCGACGAAGGCGCCGAAGTTCATCAGGCGCATCACTTTGCCTCGGTACTCCTCGCCTGCTTCGACGTCCCTGAGCTGATCTTCGACCATCTTGATGGCCTGATCCACGGCGTCGGACTTGATAGCTGCGATAAAGACTCGACCGTCGTTTTCGATGTCGATCTTGACACCGGTTTCGGCGATGATCCGATTGATGTTCTTACCGCCCGGTCCGATGATGTCTTTGATCTTATCGGGGTCGATGGTGATGGAGGTGATCCGAGGTGCGAAGGGGGACATCTTCTCGCGCGGCGAGGGCATGCAGGCTTCGATCACATCGAGGATCGCCATCCTTGCATCCTTGGCCTGGTCCAGCGCTTTCCGCAGGATCTCCATGGTGATCCCTTTGAGTTTGATGTCCATCTGGAGAGCGGTGATCCCTTCACTGGTACCGGTCACCTTGAAGTCCATCTCACCGAGGTGATCCTCGAGACCTTGGATATCGGTGAGGACGCAGAACTCTGAGCCTCGGGCTACTAAGCCCATGGCGATCCCGCCTACCGGAGCTTTGATCGGAACCCCAGCATCCATCAAGGCGAGGGTGCTTCCGCAGGTCGAGGCCATCGAGGTCGAACCGTTCGACTCCAAGCACTCACTGACCACACGAACGGTGTAGGGGAACTCTTGCTCATCGGGGATGACCGGCACCAGTGCTCGTTCGGCTAGCGCACCGTGTCCGATCTCCCGGCGACCAGGTCCACGCATAAACCTAGCTTCACCGACCGAGAACGGTGGGAAGTTGTACTGGTGGATGTACCTGCGGGACGTCTCTCCGATAATATTGTCGAAGGACTGCTCTTCGGCGAGCGTTCCCAGGGTGACCAGCGATAGAACCTGGGTCTGACCTCGGGTGAACAGTCCGGAGCCGTGAGTGCGGGGGATCATGCCGACCTGGGCGTCGAGGGCGCGGATCTCGGCCGGTTTACGTCCGTCGATACGGACTCCGTCGTCGATCACCATATTCACCATCTCGCGACCCTTTAGCTCTTTTAGGATGTCGCCGAAATCCGGTCGGTTCGGATCCTCTAAAAGCTCAAGGATGGCCTGCTTATCGGAAGGGTCCTTCTTCTCTAAGAGCTCTAGGAAGAACTCTTTGTTGATCAACTTCATGGCGTTGCCGCGCTGATGCTTATCACCGATACGCATAGCTTTGGCGATCTCTGAGCTGACCAGCTCTTCCATCAGCTCTTGGAGACGTGCGTCAGGGAGAAAAAGAGGGAACTCTTTCTTCTCTTTGCCGGCTTTGCTCACCAGTTCATCGATCATCGAGATGATCTCTTTGATCGCTTCGTGGGCCTCTTCGAAGGCGTCGATCAGAAGCTCTTCACTCACTTCGATGGCGCCGGCTTCAACCATCATGATGTTGTCGCGGGTACCGGCGACCACTAGGTCGAGGAGACTGGTTTCGAGCTGCTCTTGGGTGGGGTTGATCAAGAATTCGCCATCTACGTAGGCGACTCGTACCCCCGCTACCGGCCCTTCGAAAGGGATCTCCGACAGGGAGAGGGCCGCTCCGGCGCCCGTCAGTGCGATGACGTCGGGATCGTTTTCTTCATCCACCGATAAAGTCATGCCCACGACGTGTACGTCGTTTCGGAAAACGTCCGGAAAGAGAGGACGAACCGGGCGGTCGATCAGTCGGCAGGTGAGCGTGGCGCGCTCCGGCGGACGTCCCTCCCGCTTGATCCAGCCTCCGGGGATCTTCCCTGCAGCGTACATCTTCTCGTCGTAGTCGACGGTCAGGGGGAAGAAGCTTGCACCCGGGCGAGGCTCGGCGTTACAGGTGGCCGTAACGAGAACTACCGTGTCGCCGTAACGCAGAAGGACAGCACCCCCCGCTTGCTTGGCTAGCTCTCCGGTCTCCATACGAAGGATTTTTCCTCCGATGGTGCGTTCGACAACGATTTTTCCTGTTTTTTCTAATGTGGCAGTTTCACTCATTCTGTTCTCACTTACATACGTTTCGCTCTCGCACATCTGAAGTTCCCTCGAGCCTTCGGCCGGTCCATCGGATGGTGGGCCGGGGCGTGGGGAGGCGAGATATAATTGGGACCCCAGACCGGGCTCGAGCAGCTCTCGAAACCGTTTCTGGGTGAAAAGAAGGGCAGAGGGTCTGACTCGAGCGGCGTATGCCGAGACGGACGAACTCTGCCCTTGGTAAATCTATTTTTGGCGGATCTCTCTCGAGGAAGGGATGGGATCCCCCCTATTGGGGCGGGGCTGTTTCTTCAAATGACCCTCACCTTCACGGGTATCTCAAACCCTTCCTCAAACCGATTCTTAACCTCGGAGGCCCAGTCGAGCGATCAGTTCACGATATCGCTTGAGGTGGTTCTTCTTGAGGTACTTGAGGAGACGGCGCCGCTTACCTACCATCATGAGGAGACCTCTCCGAGAGTGGTGGTCTTTGGCGTGCACCTTAAGGTGCCCCGTTAGATGATTGATACGATTCGTTAAGACGGCGACCTGAACGTCCGCCGATCCGGAGTCTTTCTCGTGAAGGCGATATTCGCCGATGATTTCGCTTTTTTCCATGGTTCCTCCAGGCGGGAGCGATAACACTCCCGTTTCAGATTTCGCTTGGCCGGTGAATGGGGAGGAGGTTGCCCCCGATCCTCCCGCTCAAGTTAGATGGCAGCATAACACCTTTAGATCGGAGTGTAAATATTCTCTCGGCTGAAACTTTGGCTCACCCATCCAGGCGAGTTCCCATTGGAGAGGCGGCGAGGAGGCGGGGGCGCACCCTCCTCTGGGCGGAACGAAAAGCGGCACGCCCTCTCCCTAAGGAGGTGGACGTGCCGCGGTAGAGTCTCGAGCTCTAGACTAAGAGTTCGAGGCTATTGGGAGCCCTGCCGCAGGTAAGCGGTGACCGGGATGGTCACGTTGAGTACCGGGCTGAAGCCCCCTTCGGTGGTCTGGGGCGACAAGGAGATCTGGTTGATGGTGACCAGTCGGTCGAGCTCGAGGTTCCCCAGTTCGTACAGGAAGTCGATCAGGGTCGAGTAGCGTCCGGTCATCTTCATATCGAAGACCCGAGTAGGGAAACCCTGTAGCGTTTCAGATTCGCTGCCGGGCGAGGCGAGCTCTTCATCGAGCTCGTCGTCCTCACCGCCTCCGGCGGGGGTGGACGCCATCTGCTGACCGCGAGGGGTGATCGATTCGATCTTGAAATCGAAATCGCCCAACGTTAAGGCGTGACCGACGACCATCCGTTGTACGCAAAAAAAGCTCGCATCGAGAGTCGG
>CAZDLH010000313.1:0-3919 GCA_964505925.1 uncultured Burkholderiales bacterium | reverse complement strand
TGGAGACGCTTTTCTCGGACTGGGATAGCGTCGCTGGGAAGCTTCCGGCTGGAGTGCTGGCGCTGTCGTCGGAGCGCGAACCCGGGCTACAGCTACACAGCTTCGAAAGCACGCTCGGGGGTCGAGATGTTCTGCGGAGCTTCGAAGAGGGCTCCCCCCAGCTCGAATTCACCGAGGCCCTAGTCCAGAGCTTGGAGCCAGAGCTCTCGAGCCCGCTCCGCGATGACCTGTTCATCGCCTTTTTGATCGGCAATAGAGGCGGAGATCAGCTCCAGCATCGGACCGGGGTGCTCCATCGAGCGGGGTATCTATGGCGCGAGCTCGGAGCCTTAGCCCACGAGCTCTCCCAGCCTTCGTTTCCGGACTATCGGGGGAGCTTGGTCTTCGTGGAGTACCGCTCCCGGGCTGCGGACCGGTTCGAAGTCTTGACCCCCGTGGGCTACCTTAGCCCGGCTGAAGTCTACATCAGCGCTGTCAACTCGCTTCTGGTCGGAGACCGTTTCGTCGAGCCTCCCGCGCTCCTTCAGCTCGCGGTCCTGGGAGCTGTGCTCTTGGGGCTGAGCTTTCTGAGTGCAGGGTTGCGTCCGTGGCAGCTCTTCGTTCTCGGGGTGCTCACCGTCTTGGGCATGTACGCTGCGACTTTGACCCTCTTTGAGTTCGGTCTCACCGTGCCGGTGGTCCCGCTTCTGCTGGGAACTTTACTGGTCTTTCTGATTCGAGCGCTGATGGACTTTCGGCGGGCGACAGGTCTACTGAAGAGTTTCGGAGGGGCGGAAGACTCCAGGCTCACGGGTGAGGAAGCGCTCGCCACCATCTTCTTCACCGAGCTTCCTCGCTATCTGTTGGAACTCGAAAAGGAGAACAGTCCGGATCTCCTCAGGCGCCGCCGGGAGTACAACGCGCTCCTCGAGCGGATCACGGTCAAGTATCGCGGCCGGGTTCTCGACTACCAGGGCGACGCTCAGATGGTGGGCTTCGGCTTGCGGATAGCCGACGATCTAGATCACCCCTTAGAAGCCACCGCAGCGGCCTTGGAGTTCGTCGAGGAGTGTCGAAGCCTGGCAGAGTCGTGGGGGGTAGACCCCGAGGCGCTAGAGGTTCACGGGGGGGTCTGCAGTGGGCCGGTGGCGCTGGGCCACGTCGGTGCCCAGAGCAAGCAGGACATCGCGGCTATCGGAGACACTACGAACACCGCCGCTCGGCTGATGGGTGCGGCGATGAAGCTGAAGATCCCGGTGGTCATCGCCGAGTCCACCTATCGGATGGCCGACGGTCGAATCGAAGGGGACCCTCTTCCGCCGGTGGAGCTCAAAGGGAAGTCCGCGCCGGTTGCGGTCTATCGGGCTCGCAGTATCGATCCCGAGTGGCTGGAGTCCTCGGTGCACCTCGACCATGAAGCGGTTCCCGCAGGCGGCACCATCGAGTATCGGGTGACCAATCAGAAGGTCGAGCTGGTCTTCACATCGCTGCTGATCCTGGCATCGCTGCTCCTGGGGGTCTACCTCAGGGGCCTCATCACCTCTAACCGTCTGGAGATCGCAGCCTACGATCGGGTCGCTCTAACCTTCGCCCAGCGTCCAGCGGACCCCAGAATCGTGCTGGTCGGAGTGGACCAAGACAGCGCGCGCCCCGAGCATCTAGGCCCCTACCCCTGGCCCCGCTCGGTCTACGCCCGAGCCATCGAGAACCTCGCAGAGACAGGCTATCAAGGGGTCTTTTTCGATATCTTGCTCCGCACGGACAGAGCCGACGACCCCGCCGGGGACTGGGCCCTCGTCGAGGCCGTGAAGGGGGAGCCCCGGGCGGTCTTGGCTGCGAGTCTCGTGGACTCGAACGAGAGCGCAGGGGAGGCTCTGGGCACGGTCACTCGGGCCAGGTTCTTAACGGGCTTGGGGGTGGAAGAGATGCTCCAGCGCAACCAAGCGGGGCTTATCCACCGACTCTCCGACCGCGATGGGGCGGTGCGAGCAGCTCTCTTGGCTTATCTGGCCGACGGCTTGCTCTACCCCACCGGAGCCCTAGCCCTACTCATGAGTCCGAACGAGACGCTGGAGGCGACCTCGAAAGGTCTACGGGCAGGGGATCGCCTGCTCCCGAGCTCCACCGACCCGCTCTACCTCCACGAACTGGCCATCCGCTTCGGCCCCTCCCGAACCTCTCCAGCCTCCGAGGGTGAGGGGTACCGATACGTCTCCTTCCATCGCCTCATGGATCCCGCGGATCCGATCTTCGAGGAGCTCGAAGGGGCCTATCTCCTGGTCGGGGACACCTTCTCCGAAGGGGAGCGAAAGGATATCGATCGGGTGGACACCCCGGTCGGTCGCTTGAAGGGGGTAGAGGTCCACGCTCGGACGCTGGATACGCTGCTCAACGAAGACTATCTCTGGACGACCCCTAGACACAACGGCTGGGATACGCTGGTCGGACTGATGGTCGCCCTTCTGGGGGCCGGAGTTCTACTGCGGTACCGCCAGATGAGCGCGATCGCGCCTCGGCTCCTGCTGCTGCTGGCCGGCTACACGGTTTTTATCGTCTCGCTCTTTTTGATCTTCGACGTCTGGATCCGCCCGGTGTTCCCGATGGTTCTGTTGGCCTTCGTCGTGGGCGCGGTCCTGGTGGCCCGCTATCTGTTAGCCATCAACGCCCTGGCGCGATTCATCCCCACGCAGGTGGTGGAGGAGCTGATGTTCGAGGACCAAGCTCGGGACCGGCGTCAGATAGCGACCGTCCTGCTGACCGACATTCGGGGCTACACCACCCTTTCCGAAGGGCGTTCGGCGGTGGGGATGCTCGATCTCCTCAACGAGTATCACAGTCGGACCGTGGCCTGCTACGAGCGCCACGGGGGGCAGGTGCTCACCTATCAAGGCGACGCCCAGATCGTGGTTTTCGGAGTGTTCGGGGACAGTTCGCATCCGGCCAACGATGCGGTGGCGGCGGCCCTAGAGCTGCAGACCATCTGCGGGCAGCTCCGGACGGAGTGGGGTATAGCCAGTAAAGAGGATTTCGACGTGGGGGCTGGGCTGTGTACCGGCGAGGTCGAGGTGGGCTTCTTGGGCGGCTCTTTGAACCGCCAGTACTCGGTGGTCGGCGAGACGGTACGAAAGTCCCACAAGGTGCAGAGCATGAGCGATGAGCTCGAGGCTCCGGTACTGCTCGACGAGGAGACGAAGAGCGCTTGCGACGAGAGGGTCCAGGTGGACGACCTCGGCCTGGTCCAGCCGAAAGGGATGCCCAAGGCTATCCGGCTCTACCGCGCCCGCTCGGTGCTCGCGGAGGTCCCAGAATCGCAACAGGAGCTTGTATGAAGCTCTCGAACTAGTTCAAATGGCTTATAACCGAACCCGCCTAGTTCTTCTCCTATTGCTCCTCTTTACTCTCGCTGAAATGGTATTTCGCGATAAGTTTTGCCATGCGCAACAGATCGGTTCCGAACCGGCGGTGGCTCAGGTCTTAGACATCGAAGGGCCTCGCCTCATGACCGACCGGCTCACGGGAGCGAGATGGTTTCAGGCCTTCCCTGGTATGAGAAGCCGTCTCCAAGAGAGGCTGCGCACCGACGAGGCGACCTACGCTCTGTTGGAGTTTCGGATCGGCGGGCGGGCCGGTATCAGTCCGGGGACGGAAGTGGAGGTCCTCACCCAGCGAGACCTGCGGGTGATGGGTAATCTCTTACGGGTCAAGTCGGGGGCGTTCTGGGCGAGCGTGGACGACCAAGAGCAGCGCTTGCAGATCCAGACTTCCGGGGGTGTGATCGGGATCGAAGGTACGGAACTACTGGTCAGGGTCGACCCTGAGACCGAAGTGACCGAAGTTCTCCTCTTCGAAGGGCGAGCGCGCATCCAAGATAACGAAGGGAACGAGTTCGTTCTTTTGCCCGGGGACTACGCGGAGTTCGGCGGAGGTTCGAACGGCTGTG
>CAZDLH010000312.1:0-3934 GCA_964505925.1 uncultured Burkholderiales bacterium | reverse complement strand
GCTCGACCCTTTGATCTTTGCTGTCTTCGACCAGGACATCGAGGCGGCGGAAGTGCTGCGCACCGCCACCTTGAAAAGCGCGTCCGGGGAGGTCCCCATCCGGCTCGCTACCGCTGCCGAGCTCGACGCCGAAGGTCCCGCTCGCAGGACCTCCAAGCGCTTCATCGCTTTGAAGGCCGAAACCCGGCTGACTCCAGCCACCCTTTACACGATGGAGTTCGGCCCGGGTACAGCCTCCGCCGAAGGGCCTCTGAAGACCGAGAAGGCTCAGAGTTTCACTTTTAGTACCTATCATCCGCTGAAGGTGGACCGCCACGGGTGCGGATACAACAACGACTGCCCGCCGTTGACGCCGTTTTCTATCGTTTTCAGCAACCCCCTCGACCTGGAACGTTTCGAGGCGAACTCGATTAAAGTCTCCCCGGAGATCCCCGGTCTTCGCATCGACGTCAACGGAACTCACATGAGTTTACGGGGCCAGACCAAGGGACGAACGACCTATACCGTGACCCTACCGGCCGACCTGACAGACTCCTTCGGACAGACGCTCGGGCAGAGCCAGGCGTTGACCTTCAAGGTCGGCTCGGCCACTCCGGGTCTTTCGGCCGTCGGTGGGCCGTTCGTCACCCTCGACCCCAACGGACCGCCGTCGTTTCCAGTGTACGTGCTCAATGAGCCCGAGCTGAAGGTTAAGATCTCAGCGGTCGGTCCAGAGCATTGGAACGAGTTTCGGAAGAGTCTCACTCAAAGGAGCCGGTCCCAACCGTTTCAAGCTCCGGGTCAGCAGGTGGTGAACACTACCATCCGGACCGGTGCGGCCGCCGACGAACTAACCGAGATCCCCATCGACCTCAAAGCCGCCTTGAACGGTGGGCACGGTATGGCCATCGTCGAAGTGGAGAGCACTCGGGAGGTGGAGCACGAGTGGCAGAAGCGGCGCGTTGTCACCTGGGTTCAGGCCACCGATATCGGACTCGACGCCTTCGTCGATCGTTCGAGCATGTACATCCTAGCTACCTCTTTGAAGACTGGAGAGCCTCTGTCGGGGCTGTCTTTAGAGCTCTCCCCCGTCGAGGCGGCAGAGCCGAGCCTTGAGGCGAGCACCGCTGCCGACGGGACCGCGCAGATAGAGTTACCCAAGGGTTCGCTCCAGGCTCTTTTGGCCCGCCGCGGGGACGACGTGGCGTTTTTGCCTCACCGAGCGGACCTGTACGGTTACGGAGGCTGGTCCCTACAGCCGGAGAACGACCGACTGCTCTGGTTCGTGGTCGACGATCGGAAGATGTATAGGCCTAGCGAAACGGTTAGCGTGAAGGGCTGGATCAGAAGGTGGGAGGACCGCCTGAAGGGCGATACCGTCGGTCTAGAGGGGGAGGTCTCCAAGCTCTCTTGGGCGCTGCACGACTCCCGGGGGAACGAGGTCGCGAAAGGTAGCTTGGAGGCCACTCCTCAGGGCGCTTTCGATCTTCAACTCGAGCTTCCCGATACGATGAATCTAGGGCACGCCACGCTGAGGCTCTCGGCCCCCGGAACGCTCAACAGAGACACCCACACCCACAGCTTCCAAGTGCAGGAGTTTCGGCGTCCGGAGTTCGAGGTGTCCACCACCATCGAGCCCGAGTCGTCGGTGGTGGGCCAGAGCGCGGTGGCCACGGTGAAGGCCGCGTACTATGCTGGTGGAGGCCTTCCGAACGCCCCTGTCGACTGGCGGGTGAGTTCCGAAGAGACGAGCTACCGTCCGCCCGGTCACGACGCTCTCTCCTTCGGCGTCTGGAAGCCATGGTGGGGGTGGCGTATGCCGTGGGAGATCCTCGCAAGTCCGAGCGCCACGGAATCTTTTCAGGGCAGGACCGACGCTTCGGGGGACCATCATCTGCGGCTCGATTTTCTCTCTGCCGACCCCCCGCGGCCGGTGGTGGTCCGCGCCGAGGCTTCGGTGGCCGACGTGAACCGCCAAGCGTGGAGTTCCGCCGGGACCATCCTGGTGCACCCCAGCTTGGCTTACGTGGGACTGGGGAGCGACGATCTCTTCGTGGAGCAGGGTGAAGCGCTGGAGATCCAGGCCTTGGTGGTAGACAAGGACGGGACTGTCCTGCCGAACCGTACTGTGGAGCTGGCCGCCTGGCGCAACGACTACCGATTCGATAAGGGGTCTTACCGGACTACCCAAGAGGACCTCCAAGAGCAGAAGATCAAGAGCGGTGAGAAGCCGGTTTCGGTGCGGTTTCCCACTTCGGTGGGCGGAACCTACACCGTGAAGGCACGGGTGCTCGACGATCAGGATCGTCCCAACGAAAGCAGCCTGACTCTGTGGGTGGCCGGAGGCGAAACGCCGGCGGCTCAACTGTTGGAGCAAGAAGAGGTGGTGCTCGTGCCCAGCGCCGAGGAGTACCAGCCCGGGGACGTCGCCGAGATCTTGGTCCAAACCCCTTTCTACCCCGCCGAAGGGGTGCTATCCCTGCGCCGCTCCGGGCTGCTCTCCACCGAGCGGTTCCAGATGGATGGGGCGACCACGATTCTGAGGATCCCGATCGAAGAGGGGCATCTCCCGAACCTGCACGTGCAGGTGGACCTATCCGGTACCGCTCCCCGAGAGGGGAGCCGGCATCGCCGACCGGCGTTCGCTACCGGCCAGCTTAAGCTGAAGGTGCCGCCACTGCAGCGGACCCTGAAGGTCGCGGTGGAGCCGGCCCGGCCCGGACTGGAGCCCGGCAGCCAGACCAGCCTCTCAGTCGAGGTGCTCGACGCCGAGGGTCGACCGGTGCAGAACGCCGAGGTGGCGCTCTTCGCGGTGGACGAAGCGGTGCTGGCGCTGACCGGCTATAGCTTCCCCGACCCGGTAGCGCTCTTCTATCCGGATCGCCCGGCCGGTGTGTCCGACTTCCGTTCTCGGCGGTACATCGTCTTGAGCCAACTCGACGACCTGGCCGAGCTAGCCCAAGAGGGGATGCACGAGGAAGGCAACATGACGAGCTTAAAGGGCATGGCGATGGAGAGTGCGGCCGATAGCGCGCCGCGCGCTATGTACCGCTCGACGGCACCGGCCCCCTCCGTCGCCGACAGCGGAGGGGACCAACCAGCCATCGCGGTTCGGATGGATTTCGATCCCACCGCACTCTTCGCACCCACGGTGAGGACCGACGCCAACGGCGCCGCCATGGTGCCGTTCAAGCTGCCGGACAATCTGACGCGCTATCGCTTGGTAGCTCTCGCGACCGATGGGGAGAAGCGGTTCGGCAAAGGCGAGTCGGCCATGGTGGCTCGACTACCGCTGATGGTACGCCCATCGCCTCCGCGCTTCTTGAACTTCGGGGATCGCTTCGAGCTGCCGATCGTGCTACAGAACCAGACCGACCGACCCCTCGAAGTTCAGGTCGCCGGCCGAGCGGCCAACGTCACCTTCACCGAGGCGGCCGGCTACCGGGTGACCGTCCCGGCCCAGGATCGGGTCGAGGTCAGGATCCCGAGCGCTACCGAGGAGGCTGGCACGGCGGTCTTTCAGGTGGGCGCGGTCGCCGGCGAGTACGCCGATGCCGCTGAGTTCGAGCTACCGGTATGGACCCCCGCCACCAGCGAGGCGTTCGCCACCTATGGCCAGCTCGATAAAGGGGCCATCTCTCAGCCGGTTCAGACTCCGGGAGAGGTCTTCCCTCAGTTCGGAGGTCTGGAGGTGACCACCAGCTCCACCGCGCTGTCGGCGCTGACCGACGCGGTCATCTATCTGGTCAGGTATCCCTTCGACTGCTCGGAACAGATCGCTTCTCGGGTGCTCGGCCTGGCCGCCCTTCAAGACGTTTTGGGAGCCTTCGAAGCAGAAGGTCTGCCCAGCGCAGATGACCTGAAGGCTCAGATGGCTCGGGATATGGAGAGTCTGGGTCGACACCAGCTCCCCTCTGGCGGCTTCGGTTTCTGGGCCTCCAGCAGCGAAGCGTGA
>CAZDLH010000311.1:0-3967 GCA_964505925.1 uncultured Burkholderiales bacterium | reverse complement strand
GCCGGATCGAGTCGCTGGGGCTGACCGTGGATCAGGTGAACTCCCAGCTCCGGGCGCTCAACATCGATCTCCCCGGGGGGCGGGGCGAGATGGGCCGAAGCGAGCAGTCGATCCGCACTCTCGGCTCCAGCCGCAGCCTCGAAGAGCTACAGCAGCAGCGGCTCGTCTTGCCCGGTGGTGGGTCGGTTCCGTTGGGGAGTCTGGCCCGAGTGGAGGACGGAACCACCGAGCCCCGACAGTGGGCCCTGCTCAACGGAGAACCCGTGGTGGCGTTCTCGGTCATCCGCAGCACCGGCTCGACGGTCCTCGATGTTCAACAGGAAGTGGACCGGGTGCTCGACCAGATGCGCGAGGCGGATCTGCTCCCGGCGGGAACCGAGATCGAAAAGGTCCGCAGCAGAGCCCGCTTCGTCGAGGAGTCGTACCTGGCTTCGGTCGAGCATCTGATCTTGGGGTGCGGGCTGGCCATCTTGGTGATCTGGCTCTTCTTAAGAGACTTTAGGGCCGCCGCCATCGCAGCTGTGGCCATGCCGCTTTCGATGATCCCGACCTTCTTGGTGATGCAAGCCTTGGGATACACGCTGAACAATATGAGTCTATTGGCGCTGGCGCTGGTGATCGGAGCCTTGGTGGACGACGCCATCGTAGAGGTCGAAAACATCGTTCGCCATATCCACATGGGGAAGAGCCCATGGAAAGCCTCGATGGAGGCCGCAGACGAGATCGGGCTGGCCGTTATCGGCACCTCGGCTGCCATCGTCGCGGTCTTCGTACCGGTAGCGTTCATGGGCGGGATTCCAGGGCAGTTCTTCAAACAGTTCGGCGTCACCGTCTCGGTGGCCGTCATCTTCTCGCTTTTGGTCGCGCGCCTCTTAACACCGCTGATGTGCGCCTTCTTGTTGGGCACCCCGCCCAAAGAAGAAGGGAAGGGGCGCTTGATGCGACTCTACGACGTGCTGCTCCGCTGGTGTCTCAGAAACAGGTTGGCCACCTCTTTAATGGCGCTGATCTTCTTCTTGTTTGGGCTCTCGCTCTTCCCGCTGATGCCGCAGTCTTTGATCTCTTCGGTGGACCGCGGCGAGATCACCGTATCCATGGAGATGGAGCCGGGCACCTCACTCCACGAGACCATCGAGGCCTCCAAGAGGATCTCTGAGGTTCTCGAGCGGGCCGAGGGTGTGCGGGCCGTTTTCACCAGTGTAGGGACGCCCGGGCAGGGAGGGTTCGAAGCTGGGGCAGCCGGCGCGGTCAACAAGGCGACCTTCTACGCCGTGCTCGAGCCTCGCTCGAAGCGGGCCGAGGGCCAGCAAGCGATGGAAGAGAAGCTGCGCCCCCTGGTCAAGGGGATCGCCGGGGCCCGCACCCGATTCGGCGACACCGAAGGCCTATCCGGTGCGGTGACGCTCCTGCTGGTGGCCGACGACTCGAACCTGCTCTTGGAGTACTCGGATCGCCTCTCTCAAGAGATGCGAGACTTGCCGATGCTGTTCGATGTTCAGTCCTCCTCGGCGCTGGCGAGACCCGAGATCCTAGTGGAGCCTGACCGAGCCCGGGCGGCCGAACTGGGGGTGACCGTCGAGAGCATCGCTCGGACCGCTCAGCTCGCTACCATGGGAGCCCAAGAGCAAAACTTGGCTAAGTTCAACCTACCGAACCGCCAGATCGGGATCCGCGTACAGCTGGAGCCCGAGGATCGCCGGGACTTAGCGGCGCTGTCCCAGATCCGCGTACCCTCCTTGGCGGGGAGCAGCGTCCCCCTGCGCAGCGTGGCCGAGATCACGTTCGGCTTCGGACCGTCGCAGATCGACCGCTTCGACCGACAGCGTCAAGTGACCATCCGGGCCAATGTGGCCGAGGGCTACACCTTGGGGCAGGCCCTCGGGGCCATCCACGACCTGGAGCTCTATCGGGCGATGCCCCCGGGCGTGGTCGATAAGCCCGCCGGCGACGCGAAGATCCAAAGCGACGTGTTCCGAGGCTTCACCTTCGCGATGCTGTCGGCGGTGGTGCTGATCTACGCCGTGCTGGTTCTGCTCTACAACGACTTTTTTCACCCCTTCACCATCATGCTGAGCCTGCCGCTCTCCTTGGGAGGAGCTCTTCTGGCGCTGGTGATCTGCAAAGAGTCGCTGGGCCTGTACGCTCTGATCGGGATCGTCATGCTGATGGGGCTGGCGGTGAAGAACTCGATTCTGTTGGTGGACTACTGTCTCATGGCCGAGGCTGAAGGCATGCCCCGGGAAGAGGCGGTGGTGGTCTCGGGGGAGACTCGAATGAGACCCATCCTGATGACCACCGTAGCCATGATCGCCGGTATGCTTCCCATCGCTATGGGGATCGGTGCCGGGGCCGAGGTGCGCCAAGCGATGGCCATCGCGGTTATCGGCGGGCTCATAACCTCGACCTTCTTGACCCTTCTAGTGGTCCCGGTGGTCCATACCTTCATCGACGACTTCAAGGGTCTGTTCTTGAAGGTCGGTTTCGGGCGGATGCTCGACCGCAGAGAGCCGGAGTCGGACGAACCTCGGTCCGGCTAGTTAACCCCGAGACCCCGAGGCGCGGGCGCTCGTGGGTCAGTCCTCAGCGAAGTAGATCTCCAGGAACTCCTTGACGCGGGAGAGTTCGGTGTCGAAGGCTTTTAGGTGTCCGGGCGCCGCCACCGCGATCCCGTCCCGACCGCAGTACTCTAGGGCTAAGGCGCGCTCTCGGAATAGCTCGGCGCCGATGCAGGAGGCGGAGCCGGCCAGCGAGTGGGCGGTGACCCGCAGAGCTTCGCCGTCGAACTGTTCGACCGCTCGGCGCAGGGTCGGGATGCGGGAGTCGATGTCGGCCAAGAACGTGCTCAGGAGCTCTCGCTCGAACTCTTTGTCGCCGCCGGAGATCTCGGCGAGGTGCTCCACCGAAACGGCCGGGGTCAGAGGGGTCGAGCCGGGGGACGAACTCGCCGATGAGCTGTCCGAACCCTGGAGAGAGCCGGTCGGGCGACCCACGACGGTCTTGCCTGCCCAGTGGTGCACGGTGTGGGCCAAGGTTTCGCGGTGCAGAGGCTTGAGGAGCAGATCGTCGATGCCATGCTGGAAGCAGGCCTCCCGGAGGGCGGTGTCCGTCCGCCCGGCCATCCCGACCACCGGGACCTCCGACCACGGCTCACCGGAGGTCCGCAGGGCCGCCGCCATCTGGAGCCCCGTCTGTTCCGGCATATCGATGTCGAGTAGCACCAGATCGAAATCGTCTTGGGCTAGGCGCTCGAGCGCCTCGGCGCCGCTGGCGACGGCCTCCACCCGGTGCCCCAGCGCCTGCAGCTGGGCTGCGCTCAACTTTCGGTCGGTGGCCGTGTCGTCTACCAGCAGCACGCGGGCTTCGACCAGACCGGCCTCGTCTAGGCTGTGGACGCTGATCAGCGGGCCGTCCGGATCGGCTAGGGCCGTCGACAGCGCCTCTTTGACCCGCTCTGAGCCCCGCGGCTTGGAGAGGTAGGCGCGACAGCCCCTCTCTTGCCAGTAGCGTGCGCGTCCGGGGCGCCCGGTCTCGGTCAACAGTAGGAGCGGTTGGGCCGCAGGGTGGGGCCAACCGTTGCGCCCGAGCTTTTCGAAGGCGGCTTCGGCGGCTCGGTCGCTGGCGGACAGCAGTACTGCGCTGGTCGGCGGTAGGGGCCGCGACGGAGGGAGCCCCAGTTCGCCCAAGGAGAACCTGGCGACTTCGCACCCGGCGTGCAGGAGGTTCACCTCTAGCTCGGTGTCGTTACCGCTCTCGCACAGCAGCAAGACTCTGCTGCCGCCGAGGACCGCTCGCCGCTCTGGGCTACGCTGATGGTCCACCCAGCGGTAGGTCAAGATCAGCCGTCCTGGTAGGGCTTCGCCGCCCAGCTCTTCGGTCAGGCAGCGAGCCGTCTCGAGCGCTTCGCGAGGGCCTTCGATCTCGAGAACCAAGTTCTCGCCGTCGCGCCGCCCTCGGAAACGAAAATCGA
>CAZDLH010000310.1:0-3977 GCA_964505925.1 uncultured Burkholderiales bacterium | reverse complement strand
GGTGATCGAGGACCGCACCGCCGAGCACATGCTCCTGGCCAAGGCCCTGCACGAGATGGTGACCAACGTTCTGCCCACCTGGGGCGACGGCTGTACTCACCCCGGCCTCGACGATACGGCGCCGTTGCGCTTGGCGGCCGAACGGATGGAACCGGCCCTGAGAGACGGCCTGGTGGCCTTTTTCACCCGAGCGCTGACCCGCGACCGTCCGGCTCGTTTTCATAACGCGGTGGAGATGCTGGTCGCCTGGAGCGAGCTGTTTAGTCGGCCCGCGGTGACCGAGCCCCAGCAGCACCAGAGCGCTGAGGAGTTCCACCGCCGTCTGCAGGGGAGTACGCGGGAGACCACTCTGGCCTCGCTCGGACTGGAGCTGCGCTTGGTGCGGGCGGGGGAGGCTCTGGGCCTGACTACCATCGCCCAGCTGCTCGATATTGCGTCGGGCGCGCTCCACACCGCAGCCGGCATCGACCACCAGACCCGAAAGCGCCTAGTCGCGCTGCAGGCCCAGCTGATCGAGCACTTCGGGCACGACCCCCTAGAGCAGCTGTCGACCACCGAGCTTGCGAGACTTCCGACGCCCGGCCAGCCCGGAGCCTCGGGCGCGACCGCGCCGACCCACAACGAAGGGCACTTAGAGCCGTTCTTACGTCGGGTGCTCGATGCCGGCAAGGACGGCGCAAGCGATGCCAAAGAGCTGTACTTGGGCCTCAACTTGCCTCCCCAGGAGAGCCCTTGGCCCGAGCTGCTCCGGGTCAGCGCTTTGAGCGGGCTGGAGCCGCTGGCCCTGGCCCACCGACTGCCGGAGTGGCGCCGGGCGTGGGTAAAGCTCGATTCGTTGACCTACCTGCGCGATGAGCTCTTAGGGCTGCTGTCGGAGAGCGGCGGGCTGGCGCTGGCCCAGGAGGCCGCTCCGTACCTCTTGTCCCGCCACGGGGCCGTCTCGAACGACCCGGAGCAGCGCATGCGGATGGCCCACGCCTTGATCCGAGCTGCCGCCGAAGCCGAGCAGACCTCGGACGCCCCGCGCTTTTTATGGGAGCGCGTGGGGACTCAGCCGGTGTTGGCGCTGCAGCGCGAAGGGACGCTCTACCTGCAGCGTCTGGCTGCGGTGGCCGACGAGTGCGCCCAACAGAAACCGCTTCTGGCTCCGTCGCGCGCGGCTGCGCGGGTGCGCGCTGTAGCTGCTCCTGAGCGCGCCGAGACCATCACACCCCACCGGCTGATGCGTCTGGCAGCCGCTTGTAGTGCAGGCGCCGCCGTCAGCTCTCGCGAGGAGTTCTATCCGCGCGGGATGGAGGCGCCCCGCGCTCTGGAGCTCGCCCACGGCGCGCTCTTGGGGGCCGCCGAGCTCAGTCCGGACGAGATCCGCCGCCGGGTGCTGGCCCGCTATCCGGAGTCCGAGCCGCTGCCCTTCCGACCGGAGCTAGATGCGGTGCTGCAAGCGGTCGAGTCGGACCTTCTTTGGAACGAAGCCGAGGAGCGGTACCGGCGTCGGGTGTCTCTGCTGCCCTCCACGAGCGGCTCCTCTCATCACTTCGCCCGCTACCCCACCAGCGACGGCACCCTGGCCCCGGTCGCGCTCCCCGTGCAGGCCGAGGCTTACCGCTTCCAAGAGCGGCTGTCCCAGGGGTTGAAGAACCACGACTTTCTGGTGCTGATGGTGGGGGCTCGCAATTGCGCTCGGGCTCAGGAGGAGCTGCTGCGCCGCTTCGAGCTGACCCACTTCGACCTGAACGCCCTGCTCCTGGCCCAGATGCGCACCGCGGTGCAGCGTCGGAGGGGTCGCTGGGAGAGCTTTCTACTGGCCGATACCGGCACCGATCCTAAAGGCTGGAGCGTGCTTGCCGGCCGACTGGTGCCCGAGGCGGTGGCCGAGGTAGAGCGGACGCTGATGGCCTGCACCGCTCCCATGCTGCTGACCAACCCTGGCCTGCTGGGCCGCTACGACCAGATGGGCCTGCTCGAGCGGCTCCGGGATCGCGCTGGTGTTCGCGACGGCCTCTCCTCGGTCTGGCTGCTCCTGCCCACCGACGACCCGACCCGCGCCCCCACCGTGGATGGACGGGCCGTCCCACTGCTCCACTCCGGTCAGGTGGCGCGCATGCCCATCTCGTGGATCCAGAACGCCGACCGCACCAGCCCCAGGCACCTCGGCGCGTAACGGGGCGTCCGTTGGCGCTCAGATGATGGGGGAGGTGTGGGGGTGCGCCGGCTGCGTGGGTGCCTACGTGGCTGCGTGGCTCGTGGGTGTCGCCGGGTGGGTTGCTCCACGCCGCCCGCGGATCCCGAGCTCAGAGCTGCCCATCCCCCGGGGTGCGTGGGTGCGGGGGGTGTGGGGGTGCGTGGCTCGCGAAACTGGTGCGGTCGGCACAAAAGTAAGCGTTGCTCTGAGGACGGATTTCAACGACACACCATCTTCGCTATAGATCGCCTCATTGGAGGTGACCATGAAGAAGTACACGGAGAAGGAACGCCGGCAGCGGTTGGCACTCGTCAGAGATTTTCAGGAGAGCCGGCTGAGTAGAGCAGAGTTCTGCCGTCGTCGCGATTTGCCAGTGAGCACATTCGACTATTGGCGTCGTACGGCCCGAATAGAGGAAGCACAGAGCACGGTCGATGGTCATTTCGTCGAGGTGCACGTTGAGGATGCTCATCAAGAAACTGGGCCGCGGCTAGAAATAGAAGTCGAACTCCCGTATGGTGTTAAGCTGCGTTTCTTCGGTGTTTGCCCCGCTGGGCGACGATGAGCGGATTCACACTTCCCGAACGGGTCTTCATTTATGGCCGGCCAGTGGACATGCGGAAGTCTTTCGACGGGCTTTTTACTCTCGTGTCTTCGGAGCTTGGGGAGGACCCCCTCAGTGGGGACCTGTTCATTTTTATGAACCGCCGTCGGAATTATCTCAAGGGCTTACTTTGGGACCGAACGGGCTTTTTGCTGATCGCCAAGCGGCTGGAGAAGGGCCAGTTCCATCTCCGCAACAAGACTGACAAGGTCGTCATCGAAAGAAAATTGCTTAGAAGATTGCTGGATGGTGTGTCCGTAGGAGGAGTGGAGATCTCAAGATCTAAGCACTCATCAGATGGACCTTTTAGCGCAAGCCCAGAAGATGAAGCCCGAGCAGATCGCCTCGTTGATTCATCGTAATCTGGAGCTTGAAAGCGAGGCCAAGCTGCGCCGAAAGGAAGCCGAGGAGCTCCGGTCCGGCCACGCGGAACTTCGAAGCGAAATCCAAGCTCTCAAAGACAAGCTCGAGTGGTTCAAGAACCAGTACTTCGGAGCCAAATCTGAGCGCCGGATCCTGGAAGAGCTGACCGATTCACAGCAACTTTGGCTAGGTGAGCAGATACTGGATCTCCCCGAGGATCCGCCGGCCGATGAGGAGTCGACAGGCGAGCTTGAAGACCGACTTCGCGTCAAGAACAAGAACAAGAAGAAAGAGAAACCGCGAAGTCAGGAATCAGCCTCGAGCCGCCTTCATTTTGACGACTCTGTTCCAGTGGAAGAGGTCATCGTCCCTGACGCTGAACTCGACAGTCTTCCCGACAACCAGGTGGAGCTGGTCGGTCAACATGTGACCTACCGGTTGGCGCAACGGTCAGCCTACGTCGTGCTCAAAGAGATCCGTCGGGCCTGGAAAAGGAAAGGTACCGATGAGATCCGGAAAGCTCCGGCACCGTCTCTCATCAGCCGAAGTTTCGCAGATGTCAGTCTTCTGGCCGGGCTCGCCGTGGACAAACACTGCCATCACCTCCCCCTCTATCGGCAGCAACAGAGGATGGAACATAGTGGTGTTTACGTCGAGCGTTCAACTCTGACACGCCTAATTCGGCGGGTCGCTGAGATGACCGAGCTCGTCTACCAGGCGCAGCTGTCTTCCATCCTGCAAAGCTCCGTCATCACTATGGACGAGAGCCCCACACCGGCCGGTCGATTCGGTGGCAAGATGAAGCGAGGGTACTACTGGGTCATATAT
>CAZDLH010000309.1:0-3979 GCA_964505925.1 uncultured Burkholderiales bacterium | reverse complement strand
GGCAGGAAGTCGAGGGGGCCTTGCAACCCGCGGAAGGCTCCTCTCCCCCAGAAGCCGCCGGACCCGATGGCGATCTTCGACTGCTCGAGGTTCCACCCCGCGCCCATCGGATCGGTGGAGGGGTCCAGAAAGGTCCGAATGCGGGCTTGCTGATAGGGACTGAGTCGAGAGGGCAGCAGGAGTAGAGTGGCGACCAGTGGGACCAACAGCGGCCACCAGGGGGCCCCGCTCAGAAAAAGTAGCAGTGCGCCGCTCGCCGCCAGTACGAGAGCTGTGCCGAGGTCGGGCTGGCCAGCGATGAATAGGCACAGCAGTGATAGGAGCCCTAAGGCCCAAGCGTACATCGGAAAGGGTCGCTCCCGGAGCGGGCCGGCCAGGAGCCAGGCTAGGGTCAGTACCATAGCGAGTTTCGTCGGTTCCGACGGTTGGAGCGTTCCCAGAGGGCCTAGGTCGAGCCAGCGTTGAGCTCCGTTGATGGTCAAGCCGAACTGAAAGACAGCCAGTAGCGCTATAGCGCAAACCAGAGCGCTCCAAGGCGCGAGACGCTGAAGGGTTTGAACCTTCGCCCTGGCTAAGGCTAGGGCCAAGAGCAGGCCGAGAAGGCCGGCTGCGGTCTGCCGCAGAGCCAGCTCTATGGGGTAGCTCAAGCCCCGGCTCAGACTGAACAGGCAGACCAGGCTCAGGCTCCAGAGCAGCCCGGCTGGCAACCATAGGAACGGATCCATAGAGCGATGAGGGGTCACGGTCTTCGGCCTTCCGTTTCCCGGGATCGGATCCTGCCGAGGGGCTGGGGAGGAGCCCGGCGGTTAACCCCAAAAGGCCGCTCATGCGTCAAACTGGAGCTATTCCGTCTCAGATCCTAAGGGACCTCATCGACACGGGTGTCGTTTTGTGTAACGACCCTGTCCCCGATGAGAACCTTCAGCCCGCTTCCCTCGATCTTCGCTTGGGAACTCGAGGCTACCGGGTGAAGGCGGCGTTTCTTCCCCGGCGAGGGGAAACGATAGAAGACGCCGTGCAGTCCTATCGAGAAGAGACCTTGGACCTGACCGAAGGTGTCGTTCTGCAGAAGAATCGCACCTACGTTCTCGAGCTGCAAGAGAGCTTGAAGCTACCGGACCAGGTGCACGCTTACACGAACAATAAGAGCAGTACCGGCCGGATCAACGTCTGGGTGCGGACGCTGGTCGACCGCCTGGCTCGCTTCGATAAGATCCCGTTGGGCTACGAGGGGAAGCTGTACGTGATGGTCACGCCTCGGTCTTGGCCCATCCGGGTCGAGCGTGGGCTCGCGCTGAATCAGGCTCGATTCCTAGTGGGGGATAACCGTCTCACGGACCTCGAGCTGGATATGACGCACCAGAGGATCGGACTCATCTACGATCACCAGGGAGAGAGGCTACCCTCGGAGTTGGATAAGGGGGTTCTGCTGAGCGCCGACCTCAGCGGTCGGGTGGCGGGCTTTCGCGCGAAGCATCACGATCGACTGCTGGACCTGACGGGCGGAGCGATCCATCCAGCCGAAGAGTTTTGGGAGCCGGTCATCTCCGAACGGGATGAGGTACGGCTCTGCCAAGGTGAGTTCTACATAATGGTGACCAGAGAGTTCCTCCGGGTCCCCCCTGGATTCGCTGTCGAGATGGTGGCCTACGATATCCAGAGCGGAGAGTACCGCTCGCACTATGCCGGCTTCTTCGACCCGGGGTTCGGCTACGGGCGGGAAGGCGAGGTGTTGGGAACACCGGCCGTTTTAGAAGTGGATCCGCACGAAGACGTGATCATCCGTCACGGACAGCCGATCTGCAAAATGATCTACGAACATATGGTGAAGTCGCCGAACCGTCTCTACGGGAGCGACCTACCGTCGAACTATCAGCATCAGCGTGGACCCCAACTCGGAAAACAGTTCACCCCCTACCCGTTCTGAGTGATCGAATCGCGGCCTTCCCTGCCTTTTAAGAGAAAAACTTGGTCGGTGTGAAACTCCTCACTTCTTTGAGTGTTTGATTAAGCTATCCTCAAGTTGACCGCACGGCGAGGAGCCGCTCGGCAGGAAGAGAGGAAGTATGAACGACACTTCTTTGAGCTATTTCTCACCGAGTGGAGAGGTCGGCACCTCGGTTCTGTGTATGGCCTTGTCCTCGTACGACTTTAGTGTGGCCTCCCGGCGGGCTCTCGTCGAGTCAGCCTGCATCGAAGGGGAGCATTGCGACGACGTAGACAAAGCCATTCTCATGGCGAGCCTGGGCGGCTGACCGGTCCGAGCCGACAGACCTGTGACCGACTTGACCTTCGATCCGTAAGGGCGAGAGAGTGTCGACTCTCTCGCCTTTTTTCTGTTCGTTCGCTGGCGATGAGAGCGCTCGCAACCCTCGATTCGGAGGCTTCCGGGGGGGGTTAGGGGAAGAGAGTCTGGTGAAGCGGTTTTCGGAGTACGAGTCGTGGGAGGGGGTCGAATCTCTTCAGGACTATCTTGCCGGGCTGAGGGCCGAAGGGGAAACGGACTCCGTTGCGGAGAGCTTCACGATAGACCCCGAGCGGGCTCTCAGGTACCTTTCCGAGCAGGGCCGCTTCGCAGCCGGAGGCCTACTCTATCTCTTGGTGGTGCTGTACCGACACCTCCAGGGCAGCGAAGTTACGTGGGCACCCCATCGGGGGAACGCCAGGCTAGTTTGGGGGCGGGAGGCGGCGCCTCCCGGAGCGTCCGTCCACTTAGAGATGGCTCGAGCCGCGCTCGATGAAGCGTCCTTGAGATTGAGATGGGAGGCCACGAGCGTACTCCTCGAGTCCAAGCGCCGTCGCTTCTTCGGCGGGGGGACCGAAGAGGTCGTACGCCGAGAGTTGGACGGACTCTCCGACCGCCTGCGTTTCTATCCGGGGTTGGGTCGAGGCCTAGACGAGGAGGGGAGCCGAAGGGTCGAAAGCGATTTTTGGAGCGGCCCGAGCCTGTGCGAGGCCGAGTACAAAGAGGGGCGACTCCGAATCTGGGCAGATAGGTCCGAGCGCGGAATTCTCGGCTGGTGTATCGAGGGGATAGCCTACTATCAACGGTGCCGCTGGCCATGCCGGACGGTGGTCTTCGATGACCGACTGAAGGCGGACCTCACTCTGTCCAAAGCGCTGCTCGACGAGCGCTCGGACCGCTGGCTGGGCCGCAGCGACAGACAGTTTCGTCGCCACCTTCTAGCGAGTCGAACCCGCCTCCCATACAGATTGCGACAAGAGCGATCGCCGGGCCCGGAGACGCCGGCCCTGTGTCGATTCTTGGGGGAGCCGGGGCTGCTGCGCTGGGAACCCATGTACCAGCAGCTAGAGGTGCACGACGTCTTCGACTATTCGTGGACGCTGACCGAACTGTTGGGCCAGTATCGCACCGAGCAGACCCTGCCGATCGTCGAGCGGACGGGTTTTCTGGGCTGGACCCCCCCGGAGCGCCCCCCGAAAGCGGTGGTGGTCTGGTCTGGAGAGGTGGCTCAGGCTCTGGATCCCCTCATAATCACGAGGCATTCCGGCGAAGGCTATCTGTACTCACTGATGGAGGCGGCTCGGGTTCGAGCTCGCTTGGAGCGGGATTGGGCTCACCGCCGCACAGCGCGCCGTAAGCATCGCAGTGGCGAACTCTGGCTGTTGCCTCCCGCGGACCCGGAGCTCCCCTTCGAGCTGATCTGCTGTGGGATGAGCGGTGGGGCTCGGCAGCGCCGGGTCTCTTCCAAGCCTGGAGGGATGAGACTTCTGTTTTTGAGCGAGTCGAGCGAACCGGAGAGGCTGGTGTGGGACCGCGAGGCTTTTCTTTTAACACTGGAGATGGTGGGGGAGACCTGGCCGAGCAGCCCCCTCGAAGCCGAGCAGCTGCGCGACTTACTGAACACCGGGGAAGACGATTGGGCTTCAGCTTATCTCGGGTCGGCTTCACCTGGAGATCCCGTGCTCACCGCTCCTTGCCTGGAGGCTGTGGACGGCTCACCGGTCTCGCTGGCTC
>CAZDLH010000308.1:0-3986 GCA_964505925.1 uncultured Burkholderiales bacterium | reverse complement strand
CCTCCCCGACGCCCCCTGATCATTTTGCTCGTCGATGCCCTGCGCTGGGATCTGTACCTCCAGTGGCGCCCTTGGCTCCTCCGGCAGCTCGGTGATCCGGTTCTCGAAGAGCGGGTTCTGGCCGAACTCCCCACCGTTACCGTGCGCGCCCGAAACATGCTGCTCGGCGGGGAGGAGCTCGCTCCCCAGGGCGCCGACGGGCTCTTCCTGGAGCGACCCGTGGTGATGGTCCGATCCGCCGAGGATCATCCCCAGCGGGTGGCGGAGGTCCTGGAAAAGAGTTCCCCAGCGGTCTGGCTCCACCTCAACTTCGTAGACCTGCGCATCCATCAGAGCAGGCTCGAGCTCTATCCGCTGTTTCGAGAGCTGACCGAAGAGGCCCCCGCCCGCCTCGCTCCCATTTTACGGCTTCTGCCCTCGGAATGCACGGTTCTTCTCGCCGCAGACCACGGCTTTCTCAGCACCGAAGAGCGCTCCCACCATCGCCCCCACGGCGGTCCCACCCCCCAAGAGAGGCTCGTCCCCTGGGTGGTCTGGCAGCGTGAATCTTCCGTGAGCCGTTAGCGACCAGGAGCGAAGCTCGGGCCCCTTCTTATCCGTAAAACCCACCAGGCCATCTCTGGAGTTGGGCGAAGGGTCGGCCTGTGGAACCAGGGCTTTATGAGCAGCTTCTTACCCTTAAGTTGGCCAAAGACCTCGAGGCTCTGCAGAGCCAGCTTCAAGGTCGTCTCGAGAGAGTCGAGCCCTCGGAAAGTCCCCAGGTGCTGGCGTTGCACCTGGCCCAGGCGGTGAGAGTGGCGCTGGAGTCGGTGGAGCCGGGCCGTCGAGTTGAGATGGTGAACACCTTGCTCGGGCATCTGTCCGAGCAGCTTGGAGAGGAGCCGTTCGTCGACGAGCGCCTCCTTCAGCTTCTCAGCGTGGGCCCACCCAACGTCCGCTTGCTGCGCCCAGGGATCCCCTTAAACTCCACGGACCTGCTGGTGAACGCCCGGGGCGAGCACCGCATCGGGTCTGAGCTTGTCAAGGAGTTGGAGACCGCCGACCGGGTCGATCTTGTGTGCTCTTTTCTCAAATGGAGTGGGCTGCGTCTTCTCCTTGAGCCCCTGACGCGCTTTCAACAACGGGGCGGCCGCCTCCGGGTACTGACCACCTGCTATCTAGGGGCCACCGAGGTCAAGACTCTAGACCACCTCTGTTCCTTGGGCGAGGTTCAGGTCTCCTACGACTCTCGACGCACCAGGCTCCACGCCAAAGCCTGGCTGTTTCATCGAAAAAGCGGCTTTTCGACCGCCTACGTGGGGAGCTCGAACATGTCCTCGGCTGCTCTCCAAGACGGCCTGGAGTGGAACGTTCGGCTCTCCCCGAGCGAAAACCCCAGGGTGCTCAAAAAGTTTGAGGCCACCTTCGAGAGCTACTGGCGGGATCCCGAGTTCGAGCCGTACCGCCCCGACCGGGACCGAGACCGCTTTGTCCGGGCAGTCCGTGAGCAAGGCCCTTCCTACGACGGCCTCACCTACAGTCTGGAGGTGCGTGCTTACCCGTTCCAACAAGAGATCCTGGACCGGTTGAGCGCCGAGCGCGAACTCCACAACCGCCATCGCAATCTGGTGGTGGCCGCTACGGGAACGGGTAAGACGGTGATCGCGGGTCTCGACTACTGTCGGTATCATCGTGCCGAGAAGCGAGCCCGCTTGCTGTTCATCGCCCACCGAGCCGAGATCCTCAAACAGAGCCTCACCACCTTCCGAGCCATCCTAAAGGACGGCACCTTCGGCGATCTCTGGACCGGCTCGGACCATCCCCAGCAAGACGATCACCTGTTCGCATCGGTGCAGAAGCTCTCCAACGTGGACCTTCAACGGTTCGAGCCCGATCACTTTGACTTGGTGATCATCGACGAGTTCCATCACGCCGCCGCTCCCACGTACGACCGACTGCTCCAGCACTTCAAGCCGAAGATCCTTTTGGGCCTCACAGCCACCCCCGAGCGCTCCGACGGGGCCAGCGTGCTGCACTGGTTCGAGGGTAGGGTGGCGACCGAACTGCGTCTGTGGGACGCCTTAGAACGAGGGCTACTCTGCCCCTTTCACTACTTCGGAATTCACGACAACACCGACCTGAGTGCAGTGCCGTTCCAGCGGGGTCGTTACCGAAGCTCCGGTCTTGAGAACCTCTATACCGGCAACGACGCCCGGGTGATGCTGATCCTCAAAGAGATGGAGTCCAGATTGGCCGACACGGGCGCCATGCGCGCCTTAGGCTTTTGCGCTACCGTAGAGCACGCACAGTTTATGGCTTCGAGATTTCGCGAATCCGGCTATCACGCCGTGGCCGTGACCGGACAGACCCCACCCGAGCAAAGGAGAGAAGCGATCGCATCTCTTCGGCGAGGCGACCGTGACGACCTGAGGGTCATCTTCACCGTCGATGTCTTCAACGAAGGGGTGGACCTGCCGGAGGTGGACACCTTGTTGCTTCTCCGTCCAACCGAAAGCGCCACCATCTTTCTGCAGCAGTTGGGCCGTGGGCTCAGGCTGTCCGAAGGGAAAGAGTGCCTGACGGTCCTAGACTTCATCGGCTTCCAGGCCAAGGATTTTCGCTTTGATGCAGCCGTCCGGACTCTGATCGGCGGTAGTCGAAAAGAGATGCTCCAGCAGCTCGAGCAGGGCTTCCCACACCTGCCTTCGGGCTGTTCGGTGCAGCTCGACAGGGTGGCTCAAGCCATCGTTGTAGAGAACATCAAAAAGAGCCTAAGGGGCCACCGAGCTTTCCTCAAGCAAGAGCTTTCGGCTCTAGGCCCGAAGGTCGGTTTGGAGGAGTTCTTGGCTCGGACCGGGCTAGAACTCACCGATCTCTACCGAGGCCGTCGGCCTGGCTGGAAGCCTCTGCGCCAAGAGGTCGGCTTCGAGAAGCCCATCGAAGGCCACCCGAACCTTCTTAAGGCCATCGCCCGCCTCACCCATCTCGACAGCACAGAATATCTCCGCTTTCTCCAGGAGACCCTGTCTCGCCCCTCCCCTCCTAGGGCCCTCCCCTCATCCCAGCGGCAGGTCCGCATGTTAACCATGCTCCACTTCTCGCTCTGGTCGGCCGAAGAGGCCCGAAATCCGATCCTTAGGCAGCTCGACCGCCTCTGGGAGGATCCCGTGGCGCTGGCGGAGTTGAGAGAGCTTTTACCGGTGCTCGAGGAGAGGGTCGACCACCTCTGTTACCCCCTCGAAGCGTTCCCCACGGTTCCGCTCTCCATCCATTGCCGCTACAGCCTCTCTGAGATCCTAGCAGCCTTCGGAGAGCTAACCCCCGAGCGGCCTCACCGAATCCGAGAAGGGGTGTTCTACCATAAAACCAGCGGTTGGGACCTGTTCTTCGTGACGGTTCAGAAGAACGAGAAAGACTACAGTCCCACCACTTTGTATCGCGACTTCGCCCTCTCCCCTGAGCTTTTTCACTGGGAGTCTCAAAGCACCACCAGCAGCGACTCCAAGACCGGAAAACGTTACCAGAGCCACCGGGGCCCGGGAGGTCGGGCTCTCTTTTTCGTGCGAGAGTCCAGCAAAGATGACCGTAACGAGACTCGACCGTATCTCTTCTTGGGCCCGGCCGAGTACCTCTCCCACCAAGGCGACCGACCGATGTCCATCACCTGGAAGCTCGAGGTGAAGCTCCCCATCTCCGGGTATCGACAGTTCCAACTCACCGCATAGCCTCTGAGGGAGTAGGAGTCTTCTACCGTAAGCAAAGAGCAGTTCGAGGCCTTTATGGAAGATCTGTCTGCAGGCGAAGGGAGGTAGGACTTGAAACCCCGTAGGAACCGAAGGGCAGCTTCGCTCCTCCTGAGACGTCCGAACCTGACTCTCGGTGCGGCGGCGAAGTGGGGAGAGCCTTTGTCGTCAGAAAGGCTACCAGATCCATGCTCGCTACTCAAAAAGATCGTGAGCTTTCGGTAATGTTGCGGAACCTCAGTTACTCGGCGCTTCTGGCTACTG
>CAZDLH010000307.1:0-3996 GCA_964505925.1 uncultured Burkholderiales bacterium | reverse complement strand
GATCATATCATGAGTCCAACCCGGGCGCATACTTTGAGCCTAAAGAATTTCTCTTCGAAGAGGTGGCCGAACCCGCGCGGCCTACAGCGGCTGGATGTCCGGATCGCTGGCGAGGCGCTTCAAAAAATCCATATAGTAGCTATGTTCGGAGGAGGTAGCCGGATTGAACTCCAGGTAGCTGAGCCCGACCACCGACCAGCCTTCGGTCAGCGCGGGAGCGCACCAGCGGACCGCCGCCTTGGTCTGGACCTCGGTGATCCGATCGTCGTCGAGCTCGAACCGGATCTCCATCGTCTGGCCTGGAGCGAAAACCCCAGGCCCTTCGGCCCGCATCCCCTCTTCCGATAGGTCCAGGGTGTGCCCTTGAAACCCGGTGAACTGAGTCGATCGCACCCGCAGTTTCCTCGGGAAGCGGGGGAGCCTCCGCTTCTCGGGAACAGCGAAGATCTCTTCGAGATACGGGACCGCTTCGGCCGGATCCACCCAGAGCCCCCGGGAGTGTTCTTCACCGGTCTCCACCACCTGGACCCGACCCCGAATCTTAACGCCGGCGATCAGAGCGTGAACATCCACCACCCCGATCTTCAACGGTTTCTCGGAGGTCATGATCACCTCGGGCTCCTCGTATCCGACCACTTCAACCTCGTAAGGTCGGCCAAAAACTTTACCTAAAAACTCGAACATGACTTAGACCGTCCCCTCTGCTACTTGGCATAGAGCTGGGCCGCTTTTCTGGCGGACAGGCTCAGATTCCCTTTCCCCAGTTCGTCGTACGCGTCGGCCAGCTCCAAGTAGGCCTTCGGGTCCTTCTCCGAACGGAGGTATTTCTGGTAGTGGACCACCGCCACTTTGGTCTGATCGCCTTCCCGGTAGGCCCGGGCCAACGATAAACTGTGAACAGGCTCTTCGCGATCCACCTTGACCAGCTCGCGGTAGAAAGCGATCCGCTCCTTGGTCCCGGGGAGCGCTGCTCTCGCCGCTCGGTGGAGCTCCCCGTTGGAGGGGTCTCCCACCAAGAGGCGCTGCAGCTCCTCCACCGATGGAGCGGCGGCCTCCCCCGACGGCTCAGCAACGGGAGCCGGCTTGGCTGGGGGTGCGGGCGCCGCGGCCGGCGCGGGAGCCTCCCGGGGAGCCGGCGGCGGGCTCGCTGCCGGCGGGACCTCAGCGGCCGCCTTCGGTAGTGCGCCCGCGACCGCTTTCGCCGCCGGCGGAGCCTCGGACGTCCGGCGCTCTGCGGCGGCCCCTTCTAGCACCGGAGCTAGCACCGGAGCTAGCTCCGGAGCGCCGCCCGGGCGGGAGACCAACTCCCGCAGCAGCCCGCCCATCTCCGCCAAGGTCGATCGCAGCGGCGCCAGTTCCTCTTGAGTGAGGCGTCTCAGCTCTTCTCGAGCCTGGGCGCCGAGGGCCTCTTCCGGACCCTTCGCCTCCCCTTCCGTAGCGCGGGCGGCTTCGAACTGAGCCGGCAGTCCGGTCAGGAGTTCGCGCTGCTGGTGCAGTTCGCTCTTGAGCTCGTCCACCTGGGCGACCAGGGCCCGCTGCTGCTGCTCCAGCTTCCAGATCTCTTGCTGGGTTCTGCTGGGCAGCGCGGTCTCGGGCAGTTCGCGTTCGAGCTCTCGGCAGCGGGCTTGCCACTCTAGGTAGCCTTCCTCGCTCTGGGCTCTCGCAGCGGCGTCGTGCCAACGACCGCCCAGCTGGGTCAGCCGCTGTTCCAGCGCCTCCGAGCCCGAGCAGATGCGCCCACCCAGCTCCAGAATGGCGAGCGCCTCGGGCAGGCTCTCCCCCCCGAGGCTATCGACCCAAGCCAAAAGTAGGTCCTCAAACTTCTTCAGTACCTCCGGCGACCGGTACTCCTGGAGGAGCATTCCCAGGACCGAAAGAGCCGCGGAGTAGTAGCCGCGCTTCTCCAGATGCCCGACCGTCTGGGCCAGGATGCGGGGTAGCTCCGGCCCGCTCTCCACCAGGTGAGAGGGCAGCCCGGCCAGCGCGGCGAGCGCCGTTCTGGTCTCCACGGCGTCGAACTCCTCCCGGTAGGCCCGAAACCTGTCCCGAGCCGACAGCGCGCTATCTACCGCACTCGTGTAGATCGGCGTCGGCACCCGCAGCGTGGTCGGCGCGGCAGCTTCGACAGCGGCCTGGGGAGGCGGCGCTTCGGAGACCTCGACCTCTGCCTCTGCTGCCTCTGCTGCCTCTGCTGCCTCTGCTGCCTCCGTCGCCGGCTCTTCGGTCCCCCGGCCGGAGCGCTCCAGCATCGGCTTACCGCCCCCGTTGTCAGAGGCTCCGGCGGTGCGGGACCGCAGCCCGTGGCGGGTGGGCCCCTCGACCGAAGGCTCGCCGTCGGTCGGCATGCGCGCCCCCTTAAAAAGCCCATCCCGGGCCACCAGGCCGCGCCGGAAATCGCCTCCGGGCTGGGAGCTAACCACGGTTTCGTCGGCCTCGAGCGCATCACCGTCTCGAACCCAGGTCTCAGGCAAGGCGCTCAGCTGCACCTGCTGCCCGTCGGCCAGCGGTAGCATTAGGACCGTATCCTCCACCAGAATTCCGTGGGAGGTCGCCAGTTCGCTCACCTCTTCCCGGAGCGCCTGTCGCTTAGCCCCGGTGGAAAGGCGTATCGAGTCGAGCATCTCTCGCACTCTTAGAGAAGCCCAGACCCCGGCCAGAGCGGGGTTGCCGGTACTGTTGGCGTGAGCGGTCCCCGCGAAGAACACCCCGGTCTCGTCTTTGGACCGAAAGCGCAGCGACTCCGGAGAGCCCAAGCCCAAACAGTGGACCGGACCTTGAGGTGTGAGCGACGTCATTAAGGAAGGCACTAAGCTCTCGAAATCGATGGCTTCGCTCCCTTCCTCCGAGGGTTCGAAGGCCACTTCGGTCAAAAGCGCGCGGGTCTGGCCCAGCAGCCGAGCTAGCGGTTCGCGACAGTCTCCGGTGGGCGCCACTTCGCAGCGCCCCCGGGTCAAGAGCGCCAGGCGGCGCAGGAAGGCCTGTTCGGTGGTCGGTCCGATGCCCACCGTGTAGTAGCGCCGGTCGCTCTGGTCGAAGTCGAGACTGCGCAGGATAGCTGGCTCGTTCCCCACGTGACCTGCGGCCAGCAAAAAGACGCACAGCTGTCGGTCGGGCTGCGACGGCAACGACTGGATCCGAGCCAGCAGCGGCTGGACGTCGGCTCGCCCCCGGGGTTCGATCCCCTGCAGCCACCGACAGGCTTCGCCGAGCTCGTTCAGTTCGCAGAACTCGCCGCCCCGATACCCGTCGATGTCCCGCCCGAAGATGACCAGAGCGAAGCGGTCGGAGTCCTCGAGCTCCTCCAGCACCCCGATGAGGTCCCCGCGCACCGAATCGAAGACGCCTCCCTGCATGTTCTCCGAGGCGTCCAGAATGAAAACGATATCCCGACGCTGCGGACTGGCGTGGATGGATGAAGGCGGGAAGATCGAAAAGATGAAGTTCTCGTCGTTGCGGCTCAACCGGGTCACCGGCATCTCGGTACGACCGGGGCGAAAGCTAACCTCGAGGTCCTCGAGGTCGGGGGATTCGAAGAGGCCGCTGAGTTTCAGCGACCGGTCGTCCTGCTCGGATTCGAGCTCCAGCGAACTGACCGGGGGCTCCACGAACTCTTGGCCGTCCTCGAAGCGCACTTCCAGACTATAGGAGGTCTGGCCTTGCGCCTCCAAGACCTCTTCGGTTCGTCGGGGCAGCCTCAATCGGATACGCCCGTCCACCGTCGGCAGGCCGCAGCACAGCTCCAGCTCCACTTTTAGGGGCCCGGGCCCGGAATCGAACAGCGGCGCTAGACCCACCGAAAGAACCGGGAGCGGCTCCGCAGCGAAGAGCGAGGCCAGCGGGGCGGGGGGCGACGGCTGCTCGACCCCCTCGGGCAGCTGCTGCCGTGAAGTGACCGTGGGGGTCACCTTCGGCTCGCCGTCGCCTCGGCGAAGCTCGAACCTCTCGATGGAAGCCTGGGGCGGAAGGGGAAAAAGAAAGTAGGCTTGGGGGTCCCCT
>CAZDLH010000306.1:0-4001 GCA_964505925.1 uncultured Burkholderiales bacterium | reverse complement strand
AAGTCGACTGGCCGAGTCGGGCCCAAAGCTCTGTTCGTCCTCTGAAGCCGTTCGCGGAATCGCTCCGCCAGCGCTCCCGAAGCGGACGAGCCATCATCGCGGAGATGAAGCGCGCCTCCCCCAGCAAAGGCTCCTTCGACTATCGAGGGAGCGTCCCCGAGCGCGTTAAGGCCTATCAGACCGGCGGCGCAGCAGGCGTCTCGATCCTGACCGAAAAGGCTCACTTCAACGGCTCCCTCGACGACCTCAAGCTGGCCGGGCGAGAGTGCGCCTTGCCGCTCCTGAGAAAGGACTTCTTGCTGGAGCCCTGGGAAGTGGCCCAATCCGCCGCCTGGGGAGCCGATGCGATCCTCTTGATCGCCGCCATCCTCGACGACCGACAGCTGAACCGAATGCGGAAAGCTGCCCGGGAGTACGGCCTCGACACCCTTCTCGAAATCCACGATGCAGAGGAGCTCGATCGAGCCCTAGCTTTACCCGATCCGCCCGAGATGATAGGGATCAACAACCGCGATCTCAAGACATTCACTGTCGACCTGACCCTCTCCGAGAGACTCGCCCGTCGGATCCCTGAAGGGATCACCAAAGTCTCGGAGTCCGGTTTCGGAACCGAAGAGGACCTCGCGCGGTTGGACGGGCTAGTCGACGCCTTTCTCATTGGCGAGACCTTGATGCGTAGCGCTCGCCCAGAGCAGATCTTACAGACTTGGACCACCCGAACTTGAACCTTTTGAATACAGAGCAACCCCATCACCGCAAGCTAGGTGTCGAACTTCGCAGTCTCGGATTGGGCAAGAGCATGCGCGCTTTCCATAGGATCGTTGCCGTCTTGCTCCTGGCCCTCCTCTGCGGGCCCGTTTCAGCTCAAGAGGCCTCCTCTCCAGGGTCGGGCCCCGCTCCGGTACCGGTCGACCAGCTCCCCCCGCTGAATCTGCCGGAACTTCGAGGCCACGATGAGCCCGCCGTACCCACCGAGCGAGATATGCCGGAGATCCCGGCCCCTCCCCCGCCGCTACCGCTCCCCACCGGCCCGGCTCAGACAAAAGCCGGGATCGCCCCGTCCGGCACCCGTGCCTTCAAACTGTTCTACGACGGAAAACTGATCGGTTGGAGCGAGTTTCGGGTGACCGGGGAGATGAAGCTCGGCGAGACCGATGCTCTGATCCTCAACTCTCTGGGCGAGCTTCACCTCGGCTACGGCAAGATCGTACCGAGTCGCTTCGAGTCGACGCTCATGATCGAGCGCTCCACTCTCCGCCCCGCCTACTTCAAGTGTCGCCAGACCTCGGCGGGCTCGGCTTTCGAGGTGGAGTGCGTCTACTCCGAAACGATGGTGGCCCAAACGAACATCACCGGCGATCATATGTCGTCGCACTTCCATAACTTCGAGGGCGAGACCCCTCAGCTGGTCTTCAACAACCTCTGGGGCCACATCGACACCTTCCCCGAGCACTACTGGCTCTTGGTGCGCTCGGCCTACAAAGGCGGGATCGTGCCCTCTTACGATCCTATCTTGAAGGGCTCGGGCGACGTCATCGTCTACGACCCTTACGAGGAGCCCTACATCTACGGCGGTCGAACCTTGCGTTCGCTGGTCTACCCGGTGAGCGACCTGCGCGGCGATCTCCTGGCGCGGGTTCGAGTGGCGGCCGACTCCTTTGAACTTCTAGAGGTGAACGAGGTGGGCAGCGGCCTGACCATGGTGAAGACCGAAGCCGGGGTCGCCAAGCGCCTCACCGATATCCCGGGCCTCGACCTCAGTACCAACCGAGTCGTAGATTCGAACGTGGTCTTTCAAGACGCCGAGCAGCTGACCACCCTGGAGGCCGAAGTCGACATCAGCCTCCGCGGCGGCCAGTTAGCCGATCACCGGATCGCAGGCTACCGCCAGTACTTTACCGGCGAGCTCAGCGAAGGGGTCATGCGCGGTCGGGTATTCGTTCGTTCGGTCCCTCGGGAAGTGCCGTACGACGAACCCTTCCCCCTCGATCATGTCCCCAAAGACGAACTGAGCATCTATCTCGAGGCCGAGCCCGGAGTCGAGATCGAGTACCCGCCACTGGCTATCAAGGCGCGGGAGATCACCTGGAAGAGCCCTACCGCATTCGAGGCCGCTAAACGGCTGAACAGCTTCATCTACGACATCGAAGAGGGGGTGTCGCTCCCTTCGGCCCGCTACGCCCTAGAGAGTGGGATCGGCAACCCCGAGAGTAAAGCGCTGCTTCTCATCTCGATGTCCCGAGCCGTGGGGATCCCAGCCCGCCGGATCAGCGGGATCGCCTTCCGCAACGGCAGTTTCGTCCCTCACCACTGGGTGGAAACCTGGCTCGGCTCCCAGGTCGGGTGGAGCCCTTTCGACCCCACCACCGGGGAGTCCGGTCGGGTCAGCGCCTCCCACATCGCTCTTCTCGATAGCGGAGAGGTCCAAGAGCTTTCGATCCGGGTCACCGACTACGCCCCGCGCTCCACCAGGAGGGTCCCCTTCATCGCCCGGGAGCTGCAGTGGAGCCTAGGCGAAAAACGCACCTACGGCGTCTACTTGAACGGCGAGAAGATCGGAACGGAAACCGCTCACCTGCGCGACCTGGAGATCGTAGACGGAGAGGAAGCGTTCCGCTTCATCGCTCGCAGCGAGCTGCAGACGCCAGCCGGAACCGAAATCTCTATCGCCCGCCAGCTACTGACGCCCCAGGCGCTCCCGAAGCATCTGGTCCTAGAGTACCGGACGCCGATCAAGAGCGAGGCCACCACCTATAGTTTCGGGCAGGACACGGTCCTCATCACCCCCGGGAAAGAAGGCGACGAAGGCTTCGCCGAACGCTCGGGACGGGAGTACGCGTTCGCCCGGGGTACCTACTTCACCGACTCCAAACTCCTGACGCAGTGGGCTTTGATGGCCGGACAGGTCCCTCTCGACCCGACCTCGGAAAAAGAGTACTCCCTCACCGGCTACCTACCGGACAAACAGCGCTCCCAGGAGATGCTCCTAGAGGTCGGCGAGCTAGAGGAGATCGGCCTGGAGCCGAGACTCCATTTAGGTTCGAGCCAAGACTCTGAAGAGGACGACGAGCCCTCCGAAAGCGATGGCGTCGAGAGCGATGGCGCCGAGTCCGATGGGGAGCCCTCCGAGAGCCCCGAGGAGTCGAACCCCTCGGAGCCCGACTCGGAAGCCACCGATGAGGAGCCGCAGGCCAGCGAGCCCGACTCTCCCGATACCAACTCCGCGCTAAGCGAGCTTCTCAACACCGATCTCGAATCGTTGAGCGACACCGTGCGAGCCACCCACCTTCAGACCGATACCGGAGTCGAGTTCTGGCTCAACCCCCGGGGACAGGTGGTGAAGATCGAGATCCCGGAGCAGGGGCTCGAACTGATCCTCCAGCGGTCCGAGATGGTCATCGACTAAGGGCCCAGCACTGTGTGCGGTCGGTACGCTCTACTGTTGAGCGGCGAGCAGTTGGAACTAGACTTCGTGGAGGAATCGGACGTTCCCGAGCTGGAGCTACCCTGGGCCAGCTACAATATCGCCCCCACCAGTAGGGCCCCGATCGTGGGTCCAGGCGGGCGCTGGAGCTTGGCCCGCTGGGGCCTGGTCCCCCCGTGGGCCAAAGAGCCCCCGCGCAAGCCGCTCTTCAACGCCCGCCTAGAGACCGCTCACGAAAAGCCCAGCTTCCGCCAGGCCTATCTCCGAGGTCGCTGCCTGGTCCCCGCCAGCGGCTTCTACGAGTGGACGAAAGAGGCCGGCCGCAGCCAGCCCTACTTCTTCCCCCCGGAGACCGGTCGCGAGCTTCTGTGGATGGCGGGTCTGGCCAGCGTCTCTTCCCTGAAAGGGCCTCTATCGGGCTGGACCTATACCGTCCTGACCACCGACTCCGCGGGCTCGTCTGCCGAACCGTACCACCACCGCCGCCCGGTCTTACTCCAGGGGGGATCCCTGCAGGCTTGGCTCCAGGGGGGCGACCCTCCCGCAGACGCATCCTACGGCGGTCGACCCTACCGCG
>CAZDLH010000305.1:0-4015 GCA_964505925.1 uncultured Burkholderiales bacterium | reverse complement strand
GATCGGTGCCCTGCTGCGCGACCATCGGGAGCTGTCCGAGCTGCTGGCTTCCTTCGAGCGCTGCCGGGAGCGCTTCAAGCGCCCGCGCAGCGGGTGGCTACGCCGGGCCTCCCAGTTCACGGTGAGCAACTCCGAGCGCGTGCTCTGGATGGGACCGGTCTGCGTGGGTGGAGCGATGGCGACCTACAACCGCCTGCTCTGCGAGGTGGACGGCCTTCCGAACGCTGAGCAGCGCACCCACTTTCGGAAGCTGTTGCTGTCGGCGCTTCGAACGGATAAACGCGGTCGAGTCTTGGTCGGCTTGAGTATCGACCAGTTCCTGCTTCGCTTAGCGGCCCACCTCTCGGAGGATTCCGCCCTCCAGCGGGGCTACATCAGGTCCGAGAACGTCGAGGGTCAGCTCCTGGGTAAGCTCATGCCGGAAGAGCTGGACCCGAACTCTCCGGACAACCGACAGGACCTGCTCGACATCCTGCTCGGCTCCATCGGGGAGCACCGCCTGGCCCGTCGCACCGGTCTGTCACCGATCGAAGCGGCGAAGCGGATCGAGGGGCTCCTGGAGCTCTTCTTTGCGAGCCACCAGAAGGTCGAGGCCTTCTTCTCCGGAGAGCTCGAGAAGGTGCGCACTCAAGGGTGGGTCTCCAGCCTCGCCGGTCGACGGCGAGCGGTCCCGGAGATGTCGAGCCGAAACTCCGACATCCGTGGGACCGCCGAGCGGATCGCCAGGAACGCTGCCGTGCAGAACTCGGCTGCGGACCTACTCAAGCGATACCTGGTTCAGGTGGCTTCGAAGCTCGAGAGCGGCGAGATCGCAGGGACTTTGGTGGCCCAGGTTCGCGATGAGATCCTCTTCGAAGTTCCGAAGAGCTCGCTGGAGGCGTCCGCAGCAGAGCTGATGAAGCAGTTCGAATCGGTCGTGAAGCTCTCCGTTCCGCTGGTCGCACAGGCCAGATTCGGAGTGGCCATGTGCGAGTTCGAGCCGCTCCGACTAGCGGAGAGCTGTTCTACCGCAAAGTAGACATGGCATTTCTTGGCGGTTTCACGTTTGAGGCTTTGGTATCAGAGGAATAATCTTTCGAGTTGCAAAGCTCGCAGCGCCAAACTATCAGAACAAAGGAAAGAGCTCGCAGGAGCGAGCACATTAGAGGAATCTCATGACTAACGCACAGACGACCGAGACGGCCACCCAGGCGGAAACGGAAACCACCCCCACCGCAGAGGCTCCCCAGGAGCAAGCTCAGGCCGAACAGGCTCAGGCGGAACAGGCTCAGACACCTGCTGTAGAATCGATGGAGTCGCTGATGGCGAGCCACGACGCCTACGAGGAGAGCTTCAAAGAGCTCAAACGGGGCGAGTTTATGACTGGTAAAGTCATTCAGATCAATGAAGACGGAGCCATGGTCGACATCGGGTACAAGACCGAGGGCTTCGTACCGACCAATCAGCTCACCCATCGCAAAGACGCGACTGTCTCCGATGTGGTCGAGGTCGGTCAAGAGATCAAAGTCGTCGTGCTTCGGGTCAACCACGCCGAGGGTCAGGTGCTTCTGTCGAAACGCCAGGCAGACGTGGAAGCGGCCTGGATCGGGATCATCGAGGCTCACGAGAAAGGTGAGACCATCGAAGCGACCTGCGTAGAGCAGGTGAAGGGCGGTCTGATCGTAGATATCGGGCTGCGAGGCTTCGTGCCGGCGTCCCACGTGGACCTGAGACCGGTCAGCGATCTCTCCGACTTTGTCGGTGAAGTCATGAAGCTGAAGATCCTCGAGATCGACCGAAACCGCCGCAAGGTGGTCCTGAGTCGGAAGAAAGCGCTCGAAGAGCAGCGCGAGAAGATGAAAGAGCAGACCCTCTCCGAGCTGGTCGAAGGACAGATCATCAACGGTGAGGTCGCTCGCCTGACCAACTTTGGCGCTTTCGTGAACCTGGGTGGAGTGGACGGCTTGGTCCACATCTCCGAGATGTCTTGGAAGCGCATCAAGCACCCGAGCGAGATCGTGCGGGTCGGAGAGGCGGTCGATGTCCGCGTGCTCGGCGTCGATCCCAAGAAGGAGCGCATCAGTCTGTCGCTCAAGCAGGCTCGCCCGGATCCTTGGCAGGATATGGATAAGAACTTCGGCGTCGGAACCGTGGTTCAGGGCAAGGTCACCAAGCTCGCGAAGAACTACGCTTTCGTGGAAGTGGAAGACGGAGTGGAGGGCCTCGTTCCCCTGAGCGAGCTCTCGGAGTTCCGCGTCTCCAAATCCTCGGACGTGCTGACCGTGGGCCAGGATGTAAAGGTGAGGGTTATCGACCTGAAGCCGGACCAGCGCCGCATGACCCTGTCGGTCCGTCAGGCCGAAGTCGGCAGTGTCTCTAACATCTCTGCGAAGACCACCGGACCCGGATCCGGCTTTACTATCGGCGACCGTCTGCCCGAGAGCCTAAGGCACATGCTCGGGGAGAGCGAAGACAACTAGTCTTCCGCCGCTCGAATCGATAAAAGAGAGCCTCTCGAGAGGCTCTCTTTTTCGTTGCGTCCTCCGCATCGCGACCGACTCTCTCCTTGAAAAAAAATCTCGATCTTCGTCCGCTGCCGCAAGGGTTGGGGTTCTCAGAGAAGAAGTGCAAGGCGATGGTCCCAAACTACTCTCACAGCCTAGGCCTGACGGGCGGTATCGCCTGTGGTAAGTCTACAGCAGGGGCTTGGCTGGAGAACTACGGATGGGTCCGGTTCGACGCTGATGCGGTGGCTCGGGAAGTGGTGGAGCCGGGCACCGAAGGGCTCGCCGAGGTGGTGTCCCGTTTCGGTCCCGAGGTGCTCGGGGAAGATGGGCGGCTCGACCGTACCCGCTTAGGTCGGCTCGTCTTCTTTGACCGAGCGGCCAGACGAGACCTCGAGGGGATCCTGCACCCCCGGATCTGGGAGCGACTGGTTCGCGCGCGCACCGAGGCCGAACGAACGGGCACGGATACCCTTTTCGAGATCCCGCTCCTCTTCGAGAACCGGCGAGAAGACGAATTCACTGAGGTCTGGGCGGTGGTCTGTAGTCCCCAGGAGCAAAGGGAGAGACTCCTGCAGCGCCCCGGTATGGAGCCCAGCATCGTGGACGGAATCCTGCAAGCTCAGCTCCCCTTGGAAGTAAAGAGACGGCGAGCACACCTGGTTCTGGATTCGAGCGGTCCGTTAGAGCAGTTCCGCGAGACCGTCCGAGAGGCCCATCGGAACTGGCTAGAGCGAAAGGGCCTACCGCGATGAGCCGTAGAACTTTGAAAGCGGTGTTAGGGGGGGCGCTCCTGATGAGCTTGGTCGTCTGGCTGACACCCGAGGTCCATCGCTTCTACTATCGGGTAGATCACGTGCCCACCATCCTGCGGGAAGCCGAGAGCACCGGCCTATCACCCCACCTGATCGCCTCGGTGATCTTCGTCGAGAGCCGGTTTAGGATCAACGCTCGTTCCGAGGTGGGGGCCATCGGGCTTATGCAGCTGATGCCGGAAACAGCTGAAGAGGTTGCAGGGAAGCTAGCCTTAGAGGACTATCGGCTCGAGCAGCTCTTGGACCCGGATGTGAACATCGCTTTGGGTTCGGCCTATCTCAAGGATCTGCACCTTATGTTCGGTTCGGAACGGGACGCATTGGCAGCGTATAACGCCGGACCTTCCCACGTCTGGCACTGGCAGGACACCCCGGAATCGCGTCCGTTTTTAGAGACGGAAGCCTTCGTCGAGAAGGTTAGCGCTCATCGCCAGAGCCTGGAATCTCTCTATCCCGAGTGGACCGAACCCCGATTGAGAACGGCGGCTCTGTAGCGAGCTCGCGCGCGGCTAGACTGCAGGTCTTCCCCCCGTTCGGTGGAAGTGGCAGCCCTCGCCCAGTGGCAAATATCGTATCCGAGGAGAACCCAGCATGTCCGAGAGAAAGAAGCAGCCGAAATCAGATTTTAGCCGATGCGTAGGGGAAGATGTCATCGTCTTTCTCACGGATTCCGGGAAGGGGTTGGAGCCCCTGGGTCTACCCATCGAGAACGGGAGC
>CAZDLH010000304.1:0-4017 GCA_964505925.1 uncultured Burkholderiales bacterium | reverse complement strand
GTTAGCCTACGCTTCGACTCAACCCCGGGGCCAGAACGAGTTCGTCACCACCGACTGGGAAGGGCGCCCGGTGACGGTGCCCCTGGATCCGTGGCTGACCGCCACCGAGAACGCCGAGCGCTTCTATCGCCGGGCCAAGAAAAAACGCCGCGCCCTAGAGATCCTGACCACCCAGATCGCCTTGGCCGACGAGGAGGTCTCCTACTGGGAAGAGCTCCTGTTCTCCGCCGAGTCGGCCCAAGACCAGACCGACTTAGACGAGGTAGCGCGCGCCATGCCCACCGCCCGGGCAGCCAAGAAGAAACGGCGGCCCGAGGCCCCCAGCTCGGGTCCGTGGCGCTACCGCATGGACGGCTTCACCCTGCTGGTGGGGCGCAACCCTCTACAGAACGAGCAGATCAGCCTGCGGCAGGCCAGCCGAGACGATCAGTGGTTCCACATCCGAAGCGGCGCCGGGAGCCACGTGATCCTAAAGCGCGGCGGCCGGGAGCCGAGCGAAGCGGTCCAGTGGGCGGCCGCGTGGCTTGCCGCTTTACACTCGCGCTCGGCCAGCGACACCCAGGCCGAGGTGATCACCACCGAAACCCGTTACCTCAAGAAACCGAAACAGGGCCCACCCGGCAAGGTTCTGTACCGCAACGAGAGGGCACTATTTGTGAACCCTACCGGGGCCCGGCCGGAGGGCCTCGCACCCGACGACGAGAAGGGACACCCGCGATGAGCAGTACCGAACCCACCACCCCGAAATCTTGGCCCGCCCCCTACAGGATGCGACTGGTACTCTGGTTGGCGACGGCGCTCCTACTGACGATGGGCTGCCGAGGCGGGGGCGACGCGAGCCCCGGAGCCACCCCCGCCGAATCTGCCAGCCCGGTGGTCGAAGCGGGCCAACCGAGCCCTACCTTCAACCTGACCGGGCCCGACGGTTCGGTGGTCAGCTTCCTACCGGCCGAGTCCGAAGGCGAGCTCCATCTTCTGGTCTTCTGGTCCTACCGGTTCGATCCCAACGCCGACCTGCTGCTCAAGCGCAGTCGAGAGCTCCACGAGCGGTACGCGCCCCAAGGGCTCTCGATCTTCGGCGTGACTTACGACGAAGAGCCGGGCGGAGTCCGAAACTTCCTAGAGCAGCACCCGATCCCGTTCCCCACAGCCATCGGCTCCCGAACGGTGGCCGATCGCTTCGAGCTAAAAGCCGTGCCCACCGCCTTGCTGGTGGACTCCGAGGGGCGGATCATCGATCGCTGGGAAGGCCATTTCAGCACCGACGAGCTAGCCCAAAAGATCTCCGGTCGTCTTCCGGGACGCAGCGGGAACTCTGAAGGATAGCCGATGTTGACACGGGTATGGAACCCACTCCCGGTGGTGTCCACCCCACTCGAGTGCGGGAAGTATGACTGTGAAAAGCTCCGGATAGATCGAGGTCGAACAGTAAGCTCGCTATGACCGAGGACAGTCAAAAGAGATTCGAAGAAGCCTTCGAAGGCGCGGTTCAAACAGCCGTCCAGTCGAAGCTTCATCGCTTGAAAGCCCCCGCAGAGCTGGCTGAAAACCTTACGGCGAGCCTAGCCCGGGCGGCTGCAGAAGAGCCGGCGGCGGCCCCGCCTCCGATCCAACGTCTAGAAAGATTCGAGGACGCCCTCCGGCGAGCGGTCCAAAAGAGCGCCGCCCGCCCCCTAGCCGAGGCCCATCGGCAACAGCTGGAGGCGGCCGTACGGGCCCGTCTGTCGGGCTCCCCCGCTCCGGAATGGCAGGTCAGAGAACAGCTCGACAGCCCGGTCGTGCAGCTCCACGGAAAGCCGGTGCTAGCCGAACAGCGGCGCTGGATCGAAAGCTTCGACCGCAGCGTGGGCCGAGCCCTCGGCTCCCGGACCGCCCCCGCCGAGCTGCGCACCGCCCTACTGGCCAAGATCGTCGCGGGCTTCGAGAATACCCCGCAGACTCCGATCGGCCCCTTGCCCCCCTTGCCCCCCTTACCCAAGGTGGTGCCCCTGCCCAGCCGCTCCCTCTGGAAGCAGGCACTGACCGCCGCCGCCTCCATCGCCGCCGTATTCGGTCTTCTCGTCGGAACTTTCCTGACCAGCGCCGATAGCGCACTGGCGAACTCGGTGCAGCGCGACCACCAGCGATGCGGTCAGCGCATGGCCCGAGCCGAAGCCGCCCCGGATGTGAACCTTACCTCGGAGAGATACGAGCGAATCGTAGAGCGCTTCGGGTCGCCGCCGGAGCTAAAACTCGACGACGACTGGACCCTACACGCGATGAAGGTGTGCCGCCGCTCGGACGGACGGTCTATGATCCATAAGGTCTACACGTCCTACGATCACGACGGGAACCGCCACGTCTTGTCTTGCCACCTGATCCCCCCGTACGACAGCGAAGCCGAACTGGTTCGCGCCGTTCTCGACCGCGGCGCCGAGCCCCCTCAGCTGCGCACCTTAGCCGATGGTGAGCTGCCCGTGCTAGCCGGCGAGATAGCCGGCTGGACCTACACCATCTGCACCTCGGACCTCGATCGCCGGACCCTGGCCGAGCAGCTGGCCGCCACCGCACCCTAGACCAGCGGCCGCCGCCCGGTGCCCGGCCAACGCTTCGATCGTTAGCTCAGCAGATGAGCCCGGAGATCCCCCAGGGTATCGAGGACGTGATCCGGGGTGACCATCCCGGTCGGCTGCCCGTTCCCGTAGCTCGCGTAGTAGGTGACCGCGCCGGCCTCGGCCCCCATCACCAGACCCACCTCGGAGTCCTCGATGTGGTGCAGCGGCAGCTCGGACGGGAAGCGCTCGACCACCTCCTGCAGATAGCGCACGTCCGGCTTACCGTAGGCGCTATCGTCCGGCGTTTGCATCTCTTCGAGCAGCCCCCACAGCCCGATGGCCTCTAAGGCCGCAGTCTGAGTCCCCCGATCGCCGGAGGTGCAGGCCGCCAAGCGGTAGCCTGCCCGGTTCAGGTCCCGCAGCAGCTCAGCCGCACCCGGATAGGCCCGAGCGTACTGCGGCAGGTGCTCCAAATAGTGCGGCTTAACGAACCTCTCGAAGACCTCCGCCTCCCGCCCGGAGGGGCAGCCCAAGCGGCGCAGCATCTCCAGAGCTGGTAGCCCGACCAGGTCTAGGATCGCTCGGTCTTCCACCGACTCTGCCCCCACCTGCTGAAGACCGTACCGAAAGGCCTCGACGTTAGCTACCGCCGAATCTATAAGCACTCCGTCTAGGTCGAAGACCACCAGTCCTAGAGAACGAGAACTGCTCACGGACCGTCGGCTCTCAAAATCTCGCCGGTGAGCAGCAGGCCGTCCGGCACCACGGTCATAGCGGCGTGATAGTCTCGAATGTGGCCCAGCTCATCTGCGATGGGTCGAAACTCCGGCCCTAGGAAAAGCAGAAACCCTTTCACCACCGAGTACCAAGCGTCCACCTTCTGGTGCCCGTACCCTATCGAGCGACCCACCTGCGAGGAGCGAAAGCGGGCCCAAGAGTCGAGCGATTCCAGCGACGGTACGCGACCGTCGGCGGCGGCCAACATATCCAGCATCAGCCGCTCCGTCTTCCCGCCGGAGATGTAGAGCCAGCCGTCGTGCAGACAGTAGGTGAAGGTCCCGTCGGCACTAGCCCGCGCGGGGTAGCCGTCGAGCTCCACGTCCTTTACGTCGGCTCCCATGGCCCGCTCCAAGAGGCCTACCAGAACCTCGCGCTGATCGGCATCGCTCACCTGACAAGCCACCGTGAAAGGCATCCAGATAGGGGTCGGGGGTAGCTCCATCGCGGTCTCCTCGGACTCCCAGCCCGGGTAGTCTAGCTCTACTTCCTCGGGCAGCTCCTCGGCGGAGGGCTCGAGAGCGTTCCCGGGTAGCTCCTCCGTGGGCCCCTCCTCGATGGACTGTTCATCGATGGACGACTCCGGCTCGACGTCGTACGAGACCTCGAGCTCTTCGAGGGACCCCTCGTCGGCCTCCGCGTCGTAGGTCTCGGAGTCGTAGGTCTCGGCGTCGTAATCCCCCGAATAGTCGTCCTCCTCGTAGAG
>CAZDLH010000303.1:0-4026 GCA_964505925.1 uncultured Burkholderiales bacterium | reverse complement strand
GCTCGTCTCGTAGAGCCGCGCTCCGAGTCTCGGAGCCGAGCTCCACCAGGAGGACCACCGCGAACTGCCCTGCGAGGTTGGTCATGCTGGAGTCGAGGAGGTTACATCTGTGATGGTAGAAGATCTTTGTCAGAGCAGCTACGATGCCAGGGCGGTCTCGGCCGACCGCCGAGAGTGACCAGACCGCATTTTTATTGTCGGACATGATTTGCCCCTTTCCTTCGACGCCCTTGGGGCGCTCCGGCGGCTCGTCTCGATGGAGAGTATGAGCCCGCCCGCTCGGCGTTTCTTGCAGCCGGCGAGGATCCCCTTTGCCTCTGGAACGGTCCAGGAGAAACCGCGGTGGGGATCGTAGGTTTCCACAGTCATGCCGAAGTCCCGTCGGGCGTGGCTATAGGAGGCACAATGTTACAAACCATACGAACACTCGCGCTACTCATACTACTGGCGCTTCCCGCTTCGGCTCAAGGCTGGGCTTTTCAGCCCGGAGAGGCCTTCGGCCCCATCGCCTTAGGGATGACTCCAGACCAAGTGGCCGCTCATCTCAATGTGACCGAAGTGATCGGGTCGGCTCGCAGCCCTCGGTTCGTTCGATACGGTGTCGACCGGAACGACGAGGAGGTCCTGGTGGAGTACGCAGCCGGCCGAGCGGTGATGGTCTCGGTTCACAAGAGCCAGATCCAGACCAAGAGCGGGCCGGTTCGTTGGCTCCCCCTACAAGGGATCACCATCGGGAGCCCTTGGGCGACGGTGCAGGGGATCCTAGGGCGGGCTTCCGATAGCGAGGCGCTCAAGGTCGCTTCGGGCCACCCCGCCGAGATCTACTACGCTTATGGGAGTCGCGGACTCGGCTTTCGAACGAAGGGCGGCTCGGTCGTTCAGATCGACGTCTGGGAAGCCAAGTAGACAGCCTCCGGCCCCGGCTCGCTGGGCGAACTCCGGGGCCGGAAGCTTCCGATGAAGCGATAGGACTCGCTAGTGCTCTTCATCCTCGCAGCAGGAGTCGGCCTCCATCGGGGCCTCCGTCGGGCTGACCGATTCGGTGATCGAGGGCGGGATGATCGCTTCCACCGGGCCCCCGAGACCCTCCACCTGCTGGAGCAGTCGGCCGTTGGGGTCGAGTAGCGAGATCTGATTGGAGTGGGCAAAGTCGGTCTCGCTCACCCTTTGGTACTGGTAACCGAGCAGAGCCGCTAGCTCTTTGACTTGCTCTTCATCTCCCCGGACGAGGTGCCAGGCAGCGTCTAGCTGCTGTTCCTGGGCGAAGGTGGCCAACTGCTCGACGGTATCCGTTTCGGGGTCGATGCTGACGAAAAGCAGGGCGAGCGGGCCGATCGCTTCCTCGGTCAGGTGCTCGCGGTACCGCTTCATGTCGAAAGCTAGTCGGGGACAGGCGCCCCGGCAGGTAGCGTACCCCAAGGTGACCAGCGTATAGCGGCCGCGGAGGTCTTCGAAATCTAACGACTGGCCGCTCTGGTCGGTCCACTCCGCTTGAAGATGGTACAGGGAGTCGTCCGGTAGAGGACCGTCGGTGGGGTGGAGGGCTACCGGCTCTGCGCTGTAGTCCGTGTCGTTCGAGGCGGGGGAACGTTGGCATCCAAGGATGAGGATGCTCAGGACAAGGAGCGGTAATAGTAAGAGTCTAGGGCTCGGGCATAGGGTCATAAACGAGACCCTCCTTTCGCGAGGTCGAGGGGATGAGAACGGGGGAGACGATCGCCTCCCAAGTCGCTTTAAAGCTCTCGATGAGGAGCTCACAGAGTGCGTCGAGTGAGGAGAGCGGGGTTCGAAATTTCTCGGCGTCGAGGCGGGCAGCGGGCGCTTCCCCGGTCGAGCTCCGGGGCTGCACCTCCGCCGGCTCGAGGCTCTTCGCGCAGCGAAAACCCAAAGTTTTCAAGGTGAAGTTGGCTTTGAGGCTGGAGCGAAGGGCGTACCGCATGAAGGCGGCGTAGTCTCCCGGGTCGCTCGAGCCCTGCACTCCGGCGGCACAGAAGAGCTGCCGGTCGGTCTCGCCGCCTTTCCTCGATTCGCCGCTGACCAAGACCGAGCTGAAGTCGTCCACCCATTCCCAGACTAGGCCGTGCATATCCCACACCCCGTACACGTTGCGGAATCCGCGACCCACCGGGGAAAGCGGTTCGGTGGGGGGCTGGGAATACCATCCGAGGATCCGGTTCACGAATCTTTGATCGGCGGCGGCGTTCGGATCGGTCTCGCTAGCTCTACCCGCAAACTCCCACTCGTGGAGCGTAGGTAGACGCTTGTCCCGACTCTTGGCGTAGGCCCGGGCGGCGAACCAGGAGACGTTCACGACCGGGCTTTCGGCTATCTCCTCTGGAAATTCGAAATCGGAGGTCCAGTGCGCTAGATAGCCCGACTGGGCGAAGATCGGCTTGACCGCAGAGCGGCTCCACTCCGGGCTCTCCCGTACGAATTCGAGAAACTCCGCGTTGGTCACCGGATGGGAGTCGAGCAGAAACGAATCTACGGTCACGGGTTCGTTCGTCAGAGTGTAGAGCGGCATGAAGGTGCCGCTGTCGACACGCTGCATCCGCTCCTCGGCCGCTAGGGCACCCGAGAGCACGAACACGGTGAGGAGCGAGCAGAGTATGCGGTTCGTCACTATAATCTCCTCTCCCGGAGAGCTGCCGCCCAGGCTGGGGCCTGGGCGGCAGGGGCCTACTCTCTGAGCGCGTTGACCTGATCGGGTGTCACTTCACCGCCTACATTGTCCCAAGTGTTCAGGACGTAGGTCGAGATGTTGGCGACCTCTTCATCGCTGAGGCGCAGCTTCGGCATCACGCTGTTGTAAGTCTCACCGTTGACCACGATCTCTCCGCTGAGTCCGTGGATGATCGGCACTATCACCTCTTCCGGACCCTTGATGTAGTCCGATGCTGCAAGCGGAGGAAAGGCCTTCGGTACGCCTTGCCCGTCGGCTTGGTGACAAGCTAGACAGTTGCGCTGGTAGAGAACTCGACCCATCTCCATGCGCTCTTCCATGGTCTCAGCTTGGGGCACTTCCGGGGTGGTCGCCGCGGGCATCCTTTGGATCACGCTCCCTTCACCGTGGTAGACGGCTTGGGCCTGTTGACCGGAGAAGACCAGCTCGTTCTCCTCCCCAGTGACTTCGATGGTTGCGATGGCACCCTTGTTGAAGGCTCGGAAGATGGAGTGGTCGACGAGGATGAGCGGACCGGGAACCTCCAGTTTGAACTCGGTGATGACGGCCCCACCCGCCGGGATCAAAGTGGTCTGGACATTATGGTTTAGGGCGGTGCCGCCCTCGATGTAGACGGTGTCGAAGATCTCACCGATGACGTGGAAGCTCGAGACTAGGTTCGGACCGCCGTTTCCGACGAAGAGGCGGACCGTCTCGCCCACTTTGGCTTGGACTGCGTTGTCGCCGGACATCGCGCCTACGGCGCCGTTGAACACCACGTAGTCAGGGTTCTCTTGCAGGGCTTTCTCCATCGAGAACGGTTGAAGTCCGGCGGCGCCGTATTCACCTTCGGTGTAGAACTCACTCTGGAGGACATAGAACTCGCGATCGACTGGCGGGAGGCCCTCGGGAGGCTCCACCAAGATCAGGCCGTACATCCCGTTGGCGACGTGCATTCCGACCGGTGCGGTGGCGCAGTGGTAGATGAAGAGTCCCGAGTTGATCGCCTGAAAGGAGAACTGAGTCGTCTGGCCGGGTGCGGTGAAGGAGCTCTCAGCCCCGCCGCCGGGACCGGTGACCGAGTGGAGGTCGATGTTGTGAGGCACCTTGCTGTCGGGGTGATTCTTTAAGTGGAATTCGACCAGGTCGCCTTGACGAACCCTGATGAACTGCCCGGGGACCTGACCTCCGAACGTCCAGAAGGTGTACTGGACTCCCGGGGCGAGCTCGAGATCGAGCTCGACGACCTCCATCTCCACGATCACTTTGGTGGGATGCGTTCGAGTGATGGGGGGCGGCACGTTGGGGGCGTAGGTGAGGATCGCCTTCTCCTCACCTTGGATCTCATCTAAGGAGGGGGGTGT
>CAZDLH010000302.1:0-4032 GCA_964505925.1 uncultured Burkholderiales bacterium | reverse complement strand
CCCCCGGCCAGGGTACCGATACTCTCCATACTCTGGGCTCGAAGGAGCTGGCGCTCGAACTGCTTCCGTTTAGTGATGTCGGTGTGGATGGCTAGCACCGTCCGCGGTACGCCTCCAGGATCCCGCATGATGGTCCAGCGTCCGAGCACCGTCACCGCGTGCCCGAGCTTCGAGACATGCTCTTGTTCTCCGGACCACTCGCCTTCCAACTTGAGATTCTCTACGAACGCTTAGAACCTGGTCGGGTACTCGAACAACAGCTGGCCGAGCTCAGAGAGCTGCGCCTCTTATTCGCCCCAGCCGTACAGTCGCTCGGCCCCTCGATTCCAAAACAGCACTCTGCCGCCCAACTCGAAGACCAAAATAGCGTCGTGGGTTCGGTTCAGTAGGGCGGCTTGCTCGGCTAGCTTTAGCTGAGAAGACCTCAGCTCGGTGACGTCCGACAGATAGATGGCGAAGCCTCGAGTGCTCGGGAAGGTCCGCAGACGAAACCAGCGCCCTCCGTTCGGCTTCTGAAGCTCGAACTCATCGGAGCGCTCCTGCTGTGCTAGCTCTAGGAGCCTCGCCTTCACCTCCGGTAGAGCCAGCGGAGGCAACGCCTTCCACAGCTCCGCGTCGAGACAGTGTTCCCGGGATACGCCCAAGAATCGCTCCGCCTCGGCGTTCAGATAGCGCACACTCCAGTCGGTATCGCACAGAATAAAGCCGTCGGACAGGCTCTCGAAGGTGGCCACCAGCTGCTCGCCGAGCTCTCGTTCCCGCACCTCGGAGGCTTTTAGGTGGGTGATCTCTTCGATCACCAGCAGGATCCGCTCGTTGGCACCCTCACCTCGAAAATGGAGCCTGAGCCGATGCCAGGACTCTCCCTCGGCGTGGGTGATCCGCACATCGACGGCCTCCTGGTCGGAGTTGGAGCCGCTGATAGCGGTGCGTAGCCGGCGCTGGACGGCGGCCCAGCTAGGCTCCCAACGGCTCTTCGGCCCCTCCACCTCGGCTTCGAGCAGCGAGCCCCCCACCTCCACCGAGCCGAGGGGGCACTGCTTCCAGGCTCGGTTCGCGTGGAGCACCCGCCCGCTACGCTCGAGCACCGCCACCGCGTGCGGGACGGTTTGGGAAAGTAGAGAGCCCAGCGCGTGTTCTAGCGATACGGATTCGTCTTGCATACGGTACCGCCTATCGTGCTCCCCACTCCCGCTCGATCCAACCCGGCGCCTCCTTTGTACCGCCGTACTCGGGAGCCCGATCAGTAGAATGCTGGCGTAGGCTTCACCCTAGAGACCAGCACCTATTTAAGTTCTGGAAAAGTGTAGGGAAACCTGGCTCGACTCCTTATAGTCTCTGGGTCGGTCGTCGATCGCGAGGCGTAGGGGCCCTGTCTAGACCTGGGCTAGCCCCGCCTCGATATCCTCTATCAGGTCCTTCACATCCTCGATCCCGACCGAGTACCGGATCAACGACTCCGGGATGCCTAGCTGTTTCCGCTGGTCGGCGGTCAGCTCCACGTGGCTGGTGACTCGGGGGGGGCCCGCTAGCGTCCCTACCGCACCCAAGCTAGCGCCTAGATGGGCCAACTTCAAAGCGGGCAAAAAGCGCTTGACCGAATCGAACCCGCCTTTCAAAGCGAAGCTCAGCATACCGCCGAAACCGAGCATCTGCGCTTTCGCGATCCCGTGGCCGGGGTGGGAGTCTAAACCGGGGTAGTAGACGGCCTCCACCGCCGGATGCTGGGTCAAGAACTCTGCGATGGTCTGCGCGCTGGCGTTCTGCCGCTGGATCCGCAAGTCTAGCGTCTTGAGCCCCCGCAGTAGCATATAGGCCGAAGCCGGGTGCAGCGAAGCGCCGGTTATCTCGCGGTAGTGGAACACTCTAGACACCAGCTCCTTAGAGCCGCAGAGGACCCCACCCATGGCGTCGGAGTGACCCCCCAAGAACTTGGTGGCGCTATGCACGACCAGATCGGCGCCCAGCTTCAGGGGCTGCTGGTTGATCGGGGTCGCGAAGGTGTTGTCCACCACCGTGACGGCTCCCACTTTGCGGGCAGCCGCAGCCAGGCGCTTTAAGTCCATGACTTTCAGTAGGGGGTTGGTCGGCGTCTCTAGATACAGAACCTGGCAGCCTTTGGCAACCTCGGCCTCGATGGCCTCGTGGTCGGTGGTGTCACACAAGCAGACATCCACCTGTAGCCGGGGCAGGAAATCCAAGAAGAGCCTGCTCGTCCCCCCGTAGGTGTCCTTGATGGTGACCACCCGATCGCCGGGCTTCAGCAGGGTGAAAAGGGTGTTACTGATGGCGGCCATCCCGGTGGAGAAACTCGTGGCCGCCTCCGCCTCCTCCAGCGCTCTCACCTTCTCTTCAAAGACGTGCACCGTGGGGTTCGAGTTGCGAGTGTAGATATGACCTTCACTCCGACCGAGCGCCACATCGTGCCAAGCATCCAGATCTTTGTAGTGGTATGTGACCGAGTGGACAACGGGGACCTGGGACGGTCCTCCTGCGGGGAGATCCTCCTCTCCAGCCCAGACAGCTCGAGTCGACGGTTGAAAATCTGACCAGTTCATACTACCTCCTACGGTGCGCTGAACGATATCGCCTAATATCGCTTAACTACTCGCGTTCTGGGTGGCTACTGCCGAGCCCTTGTAGGGCCGAGGTCAGCATCTGGGTATCCGCCGTCGGAGGGGACGCCCCGCCGACGAGAGAAGCCCGCAGCATGGCAGTGTCGCTCTTTAGAAGATGGCGGTCTCAAAAGTTCTCGGACCTGGTGGGCCAAGAAGCCGTCGTGACCACCCTGCAGAATGTGCTTACGGCCGGGAGCCCCGCCCGAGCCTACCTCCTTTGTGGCCCCCGGGGAACCGGAAAGACCTCCAGCGCGAGGATCTTCGCCAAAGCGCTGAACTGCGAGAAAGGGCCCGCAACGGAGCCGTGCAACGAGTGCTCCCAGTGCCGCTCCATCGCCGATGGCTCGAACCTCGATGTCTTCGAGATCGACGCCGCTTCCCACACCCAGGTGGATAAGATCCGCGACTTCATCGTCGAGAAGGTGCATTTCACCCCGGTCTCAGCGCGATACAAAGTCTACATCATCGACGAGGTTCACAAACTCTCTACGAGCTCTTTCAACGCCCTGTTGAAGACCCTCGAAGAGCCTCCTTCGCACGTAGTTTTCGTACTGGCGACCACCCACCCGCACGAAATGCCGCCCACGATTTTGAGCCGCTGCCAACGGTACGACTTTCGCCCTCTCTCCGCAGCCGAGACCGAGCGGCACCTGCTGCACATCGCCGCGGAGGAGTCGATCCAGCTCGAGGAGGATGCAGCGCGACAGCTAGCGCGGGCCGCCGACGGCTCGCTGCGCGACGCCCTCGTGCTTTTCGAACAGGCCATCGTTTTCTCTGAAGGGCAGGCGGTCACCCGAGACGGTGTACTCGACCTGCTGGGCGTGGTCGGCTATGAGCTGCTGACCGGTATGCTAGCCGATGTGCACAAAGGGCAGAGCACCCAGGCGCTCCGCCTCTTAGACGACTGGGTAACCCGGGGGCGCGACCTGCGCCGCTTGGCCGAGAACGTCCAGGAGCACTTACGGATCCTTATGCTGCTGAAAGTTCGGGCCACCGACCAGACGGTGGAACACCTGTCGACAGACGAGCGCGAACTGCTCGAAGGCTTGGCCGCTCAGCTCCCCATCGCCACCGTGATGGAGTGGCTCCGAAAAACGATGGAGCTTCTGAGCAATATCCGACTAGGGCGTCAAGCCAGGCTGGAGTGGGAGATCTTCCTAGTGAGTCTGGCCCACCCCGAGGTGAACCCCGACCTGGCCGGCTTACAGCAGCGCCTGGATCGCCTGGAGCAGAGCTCTACGGGCGGCGTCGGCGCCAGCTCCTCGCCCTCGGGGGCACCGGGGGTCTCCGATACCGCGCTTCGAACTCTGGAGCGACGCCTAGCCGAACTCGAGTCGAAAGCGCCGAGGGAGACCTCCCCAGCCGGGGTCGACCCCGCACTAGAGCAGCGCCTAGCGCGGCTCGAAGAGCGCCT
>CAZDLH010000301.1:0-4038 GCA_964505925.1 uncultured Burkholderiales bacterium | reverse complement strand
CCTACTTCGGGGTGCTCTGGAGGGGGGCGGTACCGGTTCCACTCTATCCGCCCTTTCGCTTGGATCAGATAGAGGACTACGTAAAGCGCCAGGGAGCCATCCTGAACCTGGCCCAAGTCGAGCTTTTGATAAGCTTCGATGAGGTCAAGCCGGTGGTCCCGCTGCTGAGGCTCGAAGCGCCAGCTCTACGCCGGGTGGTCACTCCGCCCGAGCTCGAGGGCGCCGCGGTGGAGCCGAACCCGCACCCGACCGCGCTGATCCAGTTCACCTCCGGTAGCACTGGGTTGCCCAAAGGGGTGGTGCTGTCCCACCGGGCCCTCCTGGCCAATATTCGGGCTTACGGCCAGGGGCTGGCGGTGCGCTCGAGCGACGTCACCGTCAGCTGGCTGCCCCTGTATCACGATATGGGCCTTATCGGCAGCCTGCTCGGCAGCGTCTATCACGGGACCCCGTTGGTATTGATGCCGCCCCAAGACTTTTTAGCACGGCCTTCTCGCTGGCTGCGGGCCATCCATCGCTACCAGGGCACCATCTCGCCGGCCCCCAATTTCGCCTACGAGATCTGTGCCCGGAAGATCCCGGAGCGGGAGCTTGAAGGGCTGGACCTTTCCAGCTGGCGGGTGGCCCTCAACGGCGCCGAAGCTGTCCGAGCGGAGACGCTAGAGCGTTTCAGCCGGCGCTTCGAGCCGTACGGGTTTCGACCCGAGGCCCACTTTCCGGCCTACGGTCTGGCCGAGGCCTCGGTGGGCGTCACCTTCCCGCCGCCAGGGCGCGGGCCGCTCATCGATCGGATCCACCGGGAGAGCCTGGAGAAGAAGGGGGTGGTGGCCGCCTGCGGCGCCGGGGACGAAGCGCTCGAGCTGGTGGCCTGCGGTAGGCCGCTACCCGGCATGGAGATTCGAGTGGTGAACGACCGGGGAAAGCCGCTAGAGGAGCGCCAGCGGGGGCACCTGCAGTTCCGGGGCCCTTCGGCTCTGGACGGATACGATCGAAACCCGGAAGCTACCCGGGCCGTGCGAGCCGAGGACGGCTGGATCCGGACCGGCGATCTGGCCTATATCTCCGAAGGCGAGCTGTACCTAACCGGGCGCAGCAAGGATATGATCGTGAAGGCCGGGCGGAACCTCTACCCGGAGCCCATCGAGGACGCCTGCGCCGAGGTGGAAGGGGTGCGCCGGGGCTGCGTAGCGGCCTTCGGACTGCCGGACGACGACGAGGGTACCGAGCTTCTGGTGGTGGTGGCCGAGCTTCGACCGGAGGCGCGCTCTCGAACCGCCGAGATAGAGCGCGAGATCACAGCCCGGGTAAGCCAGCGCATCGGGCTAGCGCCCGACCGCGTACACCTGGTGTCTCCGGGGACGGTTCCCAAGACCCCCAGCGGGAAGATCCGCCGCAGCGCCTGCCGACAGCGACTACAGCGAGGGCGGCTGGAGGTGCGGGGGGGCTGGCCCCGACAGGTGGCGCGGCTGCTCTTCGGTCGGAGTAGGCGCCTGGTCCAAAGGGCGGTGCGCTGGCCCCTCTATAAGCTCGAGAGCCTCTATCGGCACGCTGCACTGGTGGGCTGCTTGGCGGTACCCCAAGCGGTGGGTGCGGTCCGCCCCGAGCTGGGTCGGCGGCTCCTTCACCCCAGCGCCCGACTCTATCTGAGGCTGAGCGGGGTTCGATTGGATGTGCAAGGGGGGCTCGACCTCGAGGGCCCCTACTTGGTCGTCAGCAACCATGCCAGTGGCCTAGATCCGGTGATCGTGACCGCGGCGCTGCCGGAGCCGATCGGCTTTCTGGTAGCCCCCTGGGTGGCCGATCACGCTCTGTTTCGGGGGCTGGTCAGCCGCCTGGGGCATCAGGTGGTCCGGCGGGGGCGGGCTGAAGGGGCCTCCGATCTCGAGCAGGAGATCGCCCGGAGGCTGCGCTCTGAACCGATGGCCGCTTTCCCGGAGGGGGGGATCGAGATCACCCCCGGTCTGCGCCCCTTCGCCCTGGGGGCTTTTCGAGCCGCCATGGCCGCCGGGGTGCCGGTGGTACCGGTGGCGCTCCAGGGCACCCGAGAGGTCCAGCCGTGGCCCAGCATGGTGGCCTGCCCTGGGACGGTCAAGGTGGTGGTGGGGCCTCCGCTGCGGGCCCGGGGTGACCAGTGGAGCGACTTGGTGGATCTGGCGGCACGAACGCGCGATTTTCTGGCTCTGCACTGCGGGGATCCCCTATCGAATCGACGGCTTCGGAGGGTCGATGAGTAGACCCGCGAGAGCCGAACGGAGGTCTTCACTGCGACGGGAGTCGAATCCAGTGTCCTCGCCGCTACCGAAAGGAGGGCAACGATGCCGCCGATGATGTTTTTTGGCTTTGTCATCACGCTGCTGGTGTTCACACTGACGGGTTGGATGCGGGGCGCCATCCGTGTAGGGTTAGCCCTGCTGGGCTTTCTGGTGGCCGGGCTGTTGGCCCAGCCGCTGGCTCCGCTTTTCGGTTGGGTCGCTCCGGTGCTGCTGGTCCCTCGACTGTTCAGCCATCCTGTGAACGCTCTGGCGGCCGGAGTGGCGGTGTTCCTGGTGCTCAGCATCGTCGGGAACCTGCTCCTCAGGAAGCGCTTTCAGGGGGAGGATCGACCCTCTTGGGACCGCCCATTCGGCGCTGTTCTTGGAGGTGTTTGGGGGCTGCTGATCGTGCTTCTGGTGACGACCGGCCTGGCCACCGTGGCCCGCGCTGACCGCACAATGCGGCACGCTTTGGTCGAGTCGGAGCTGCGCCGGGAGGCCCGGGCCGAGTTCCGCAGTCAGGCCCAACAGGAGATCTCGTACTACGCCCACACTATGAGCCGAGAGCGAGTTGAAGAGGAGATCGAGGCGATGGTTCGGGAGGCTGAGCGCGGCTACCGCCCCGACCCGGTAGAGCTGGCCGAGCGCCTGGACTCCGGGCCTCTGGAAGCGGTCTTGAAAGGTATCGAGGCCTCTCCTTTCGAGGGTGTGGTCGAGGCGGTGAACCCAGTGCCGAAGTCGGCCGAGCAGGTGCTCAGCGATCTGATGGTCATCGCCAGCGATCCGGTCCTGTTGGACGAACTGCGGAGCGAACCGTCGGTGCGAGCTCTGATGGAAGAGCCGAAGATAAAGCAGATAAGCGAAGATCCGGAGGTGGTGGGCCTGATCCTCCGGGGTCACTATCGCGAACTGGCCGACCATCCGCGGATCTGGGAGTTGATGGAGGATCGCAAGCTACGGGAGCGGGTAGAGCAGGCCCAGCTCCCGGAGATCCTCAATCGGATCCGCACCGGGGATCAGTGATTCTTGAGACTGAGCGACCAGTAGTGTTCGCTGTCCATTACGGAAGGGTAGTGGATCAGCGCCATATTCACCATCACTTCGTACTCTAAGAGGGCTTCGGTCACTCGGGCGTGGAGTTCATCGTCGAGTATGGGCTCTAGTTTGGTCAAGATCTCGACGATCTTGTTCTCTTGCTCGAGGATCTCTTCAGCGGTGATCTGGCCATCCGCGATGTATCGCTTCCATCCCTCGTGGTGATCTAGGAACTGTTCGCGCAGAAGGTCCAGCCCCCGGCCGTCGAACCAGCCGTCTCGATATGGCGTTTCGTCGTTCATTTCGCCTCCCACAGCAGACTTTAGGTGGAACCTTGAATCCACCGCCTCGAATATCGCCGCAGGCGATGAGATTAAGGGATTTCTTCTGGACCGACCCGAAAACCCTTTCATGAGTTCTCGAGCCAACGCTCGGCGACTGGCGGTGGCGGCGATGTTTGTGGCCCTCAGCTTGGTCGTGAGCCTACTCCCGACCATCCCGGGATCCGCCTTGAAGTTCACTGGCCTGCCCCTGCTTTTGGCGGGCCTTTTGGTGGGCCCGCGCACCGGGTTCGCCATCGGCTGCTTGACGGATCTTCTGGGCTTCGTATTCCGCCCGGCGGGTTGGTTCTTCCCTGGGTTCACGCTCACCCAGGGTTTGACGGCTATGCTTCCGGGTCTGTTCGCCCGGGGGAGGGACCCCCTGACCTTCCGACCGGTGAGGACGCCGGCCACCTTAGAGGAGTTCCAGC
>CAZDLH010000300.1:1704-4043 GCA_964505925.1 uncultured Burkholderiales bacterium | reverse complement strand
CCCCAAAGGGAGAGCCAGCGCTGGAAATGCTCGGGTGTCAGCGGCTCGAGACTGTGCAGCGCTCGGTGAACCTGCATGGCGTTGCTCCGATAGCTCTGGTGACCCAGCAGGATGCTGTTCCAGAACCGGTACATCTTCGGCAGATGCTCTTGGAAATCGAGCTGAGCGACGTCCACGAAGATCGGCGCCAACAGCGGGTCTTCCACCACCTGTTCGTAGAATCGATCCACTAGCGCTCGGACCTGCTCGACGTTCGAAATGTCAGTTCGGTTCATGGGTCGAATGCGCTCCAGTCCTGCTCGTCGAGTTCGGCGCTCCCCTGCCAGGGCCTGCTCTTGTCCTCGGTGGCCTGCCACACGGCCTCCACCAACTCCACCGAGACGGGGGGCGCTTCGTTGCCCCAGCTGTTCCGTACGTAAGTGGTCAAGGCCGCCACCTCCTCGCTGTCTAGGCTCTGCTTGAAGGGCGTCATAACACCGTTGTAGACGATGCCGTCCACTTTGATCTCGCCTTGCATGCCGTGGAGTACGATGGCGGTCAAGCGGCTGGGGGACTCCAGGACCCACCCGGAGTCGACCAGCGGGGGGAAGGTCCCGGCGAGGCCTCGGCCGTGAGGCTGGTGACAGGCCTGACAGTGACGCTTGTAGAGGCCTTCTCCCATCTCCATTCTGGCCACCAGCGGGTCCTGCTCCTCCGAGGCCGACGGGCTGCGCTCGGTGGCTTCGGTGCGTGTATCTCCGTCACCGAGCTCAGCGTTCGGTGTGAGCAAGGTGAGATAGGTCAAGCCGAAGCCGAGAAAGAGGGCGAAGAGGGCCGCGGGCAGCGCGTAGAGCCACTCCGGGGAGGTCCCCTCGATGGGGTCGGGCCGCTCCTGCTCCAGTTGGTCGGCGGGAAAGGGCGGGGTCATGGGGTCACCTCCTGCTCGGCGGCTGCAGCTTCGGCTTCCGCGTCGGCTTCGCGCTGGAGGCTCATCAGGTAGGCGACCAGCGCTTCGGCGTCCTCGCTGGGCACCAGCCAGGCGTTCTCGCGCTCCGGGATGGCTAGGGCCTCCGGGGCGGGCGACTCTTCGGCTTCAACCACGCTGTAGAGGAAAGGGTGAGCTGGCATTATGCTCCACGGAACCAGTAGGCGAGGATCGTACATGTGGAGGTGATGCCAGTCTCGGCTGGGCTGACGCACCCCGATATTGGAAAGGTCGGGTCCAGTGCGGGAGGTCCCGAGCAGGTGCGGACGGTCGTGGATGTAGTCCGAGGGGCGACTGGGTCGACCCCAACCGAAGGCGTAGTCGGCGCCAGCGCTAGGGTCGCGCACCTGCTGCGAATGACAGTTGAGGCAGCCGTACTCGATGTAGACCTGACGCCCCCGCTGCTCGACTTCGGTGTAGGGGCGCTGGGCGCTGATGCCGGCCTTCTCTACTTCGCTCACCTGGATCCGCGGAGCCAATACGAACAGGAAAGCCGAGAGTAGGACGGTGCTAGTGGCACCGAATACGAAAAGATAGGCTTTATCCATCTGCGTTCTTCCCTTCCAAGGAGGTCTCGTTCGGCTTCGACCATAGGATGCTCATCAGGTTGTAAGCGAAGATCAGGTGGGAGGCTAGCATCGCTGTACCGCCTACGCTGCGGGCTAACAGGTACGGAATGGTTATCTCCATCGAGCGCTGGAAGCTGCTGTCGGGGTCCCGCAACTCCATCCCCTGAAGGATGCCGCCGGTGCCGAGCGCGACGGCGTAGAAGAGCACCCCGCCCGCGGCCAACCAGAAGTGGACGTTCAGCAGTCGAGGCCGGGGCCAGTTTCGCTGAACGAGTCGGGGTAGGGCGAAGTACATCCCCCCGAAGAAGACCATCGAGGTGAAACCGTACAGCCCCAGATGGGCGTGGGAGACGGTCCAGTGAGTGAAGTGACTCACGTAGTTGAAGGTACGGATGGAGTGTAGGCAGCCCTGAAGCGAGCTGACGGTGTACATCATGGCGCCGAAGACGATGAAGCGTAGGATCACCGAGTGCTTCAGCATTCGTAGGTGGCGGAAGGCCGTCACGTGGTGGTTGATGGCCACGGTGACGACCGGTACCGTCATCCCCACGCTCATGACGATGGATAGGTTCGCCACCCAGGTGGGGATAGGCCCGCCGATGAGGTGGTGGGCCCCGACTTGGGAGTAGAAGAGCGCCAAGCCCCAGAATCCGAAGAGCGAGAGCTGATAAGAGAAGATCGGGCGACCGATGATCTTCGGCAGCAGGTAGTAGATCACGCCGAGTCCGAGCGGGGTCACCCAGAGGCCGAGGACGTTGTGGGCGAACCACCAGTTGACGATCCCCTGCTGAACCCCTGCGTGGATA
>CAZDLH010000300.1:0-1694 GCA_964505925.1 uncultured Burkholderiales bacterium | reverse complement strand
ATACCACATGGTGACGTACAGGTGCTTCTCACGGCTCTCCCAGACGGTTCGAAATAAAGGGATGGCCACCATCGCTCCGGCAATGGCGAGCAGAATGTCGATCGGCCACCAGAATTCGAGCCACTCCATCCCGTCGTTGTATCCCATCAGGATACCGAGGCAGCCCAAGGTGACTCCAACGTTCCAGATCACTCCGGCAGCGGTCAGGATGGCCCCGTTCTTTAGCGGTACTTTGGTCAGACGGGGAACCAGCCACAGGCAGAGCCCGAGGCCGGCGAAGCTGAGCCAGCCGTAGGCGATCAGGTTCAGGTGTAGGGTGCGGAGTTTGCCGAAGGTAAGCCAGTCCGCCTGATCGAGCAGGGTGGGGTGGTGGAATTTGAACGAGACCAAGAGGCCCAGCACCGACCCGATCAAGAGCCAGACTACCGAAGAGTAGAGGAAGAAGAGGATGGGAGCGCTAGCCGATCGGTCGAGGTGCTGCCAGATGCGCGCCCCTCGACTCTCGGGGATGGTGGTTTCCGGGACCCCTTCTTCGCCTTCGCTAAAGATGGCGAGGGCAGCTTCTTTAGGGACCAACACCTGCTTTTGGATCAGGGCGACCACGAAGGCCAGCATGCCCAGCACCGAGATCAGGAAGGTCATTATTAGGAAGGTGAGTTGAGTATCCATCGACGGTTCTAGCCTCCGCTGTTCGCATTCGACGGGGGCTCTGCCGCGGCCGTATCGGAACGCTTCGCTTCCAGGAGGGCTGTCAGGCTGCTCTGCAAGCGCTGGTCGAGAGCCTGGCCGAGAGATTCGCGAAGCTCCGACCGGTGCTCCTTGAGAGCGATCCCGAGGGCTTCGACCCAGGCTCGATACTGTTGGGGGGTGAGCTGGCCGTGGCGGCTACGGTGCTCTCGATAGTACTCTCCCCGCTCGTCCGGTCGGTCGCTCGCGGGCTCCTCAGCAGCGGGGGTGAGGCCCAGGAATCTGGGCAAAGAGGTGGCCAAGCGTTGCTTCTGGAGTGCCATATCAACCTCTCGGAAGCTCTCTTGAGCCGAGGGTTGGCGCTCGAAGAAGATGCGATAGAAGCGGTCGTAGAAAGTCGGGTCATCCACGCAGACCCGTAGACTTTGCTCCAAGTGAGCTTGGAGCGGTTCGGTATCGAAGCTCATCGCGGACTCCTTGTCAATGTCGAGTAAATCGGATAAAGTCGTCTTATATCTCTAATTGATATCTAAACAGTGTCATCAGGTCAAGAGCGAAAGGGAACAAATGTTTTCGCAAACAGCCGAGTACGCAGTCCGTGCGGTAGTCATGTTGGCCCATGTTGAAGAGGATGGCCCCGTGGGCAGCGCTCAGCTCGCAGAGCTCGCCCATATCCCGCCCAGCTATCTGGCTAAGATCTTAGGAGCGCTGTCGAAAGCTGGTCTGGTCCACTCCCGGCGCGGCGCCCGAGGAGGGTTTCGACTCGCCCGCTCGGCTGAAGAGATCACCATCTTCGACATCGTAGAAGCGGTGGACCCCATCCCGAGAATTCGCGGCTGCCCCCTGGGGCTAGCTTCCCATCGAGATCTGCTGTGCCCACTGCACGCTCGGCTCGACGAATCTCTGGCTCTGGTCGAAGAGGTGCTCAGTCGCTCCACCGTAGGTGAACTGCTCCGCACCAAGGAGCGGCCCACCCCGATGATCGAGACGGCAGAGTTTCTGGGGGG
>CAZDLH010000299.1:0-4044 GCA_964505925.1 uncultured Burkholderiales bacterium | reverse complement strand
GTCGTTAGGCTTGGTCGGGTCGGCCGATTCGGCACTGACCTGCGGCATGTTACCCTTTTCGAACTCCGGCAGCTCGTAGGTGTGATTCGGCACGGCGAAGAGCACGCGGTCGTCCTTCGCCATAGCGGCCACCGCTTCTTCTGCGGTCACTCCGGCCGGCAGCTTCAGGTGGAGAAACTGACCGCCATCGTTCTTGAAAATACCGCCCTTAGTGTCGAACTCGTGAAGGACCTTCGCTCCGAAGTCGGAGGCGATCCCGCCCTCTTCCTGCATTTCGGAGCCAGGCTTAGTGCGAACGATGATCTCACCGGGAATGTGATCCCCGAGACGCCCGTTGAGCTCTGCTGCCTCGGTGGCGGTCGCCGCCAGTAGGGCCTCGGCTTTGGAGGACAGCAGCGAAGAGCCCCCCCCGATCTCGGCCTGGTCGCTCACCTCGGCCGTGCTGGCGGCCGCTACTTGGGCCTGCTCTTGGGCGGGCTTTGCCGTCTGGGGCGCAGAGGCCCGATGAGTTTGGGGTAGGTTTGGTTGGAAACTGTTGATCATCATAAGCGAGTCACTCCTGGAACATAATCTTGACGGTACTACTTTAGTATCGGACAGAGTCGGGCTCTTGACAAGTTTGTTAACGAATTGGCGAAACCCTGTACCCGGTTCGATACTCAGACGAAAAAAGGTTCCCGCCCTGCGATCAGAAAAGATGCACCCATGCTCACTTGGACCTCACGGCGCCAACCGGAGACCAGCCGTCATACGCTCGAAATCACGGGCGGCCTCGAGATCGGTACCGACTCGCCGACCGCACTCCCACCTCTCGAACTCATAAAGCTCGACTCCCTCTCGCCCGACTCCACCGACCGGGAGGTTAGCCTTGGAACTGTCTAGCCGGTCGTGGGTGCTCATCGGGATCTGCTGTATGATCGTCATGTTCGGTGTTCTGCACGTCCTGCGGAGCGATCCCAGCCCGGACACCTTAGGCGGCTCCCTAAACGGAGGGGAAGTACCGCTCAACACCTTGGACGGAGACCTGCCCCCCCGGCCGGACCCTCTACCGCTGCCGGCGATGGAGCAGCCTGTGCCCAGCGACGATCGGCACCAGATGCCGTTCCCCAGCGAAAGTCAGTCCTCCACCGAGAGCGAGTCGCCGAAACCCGTCGTTTGGGTCACCGAAGAGAACGCCATGGCCTACCAGCAGCCCGGCTTCAACATGCCGGAGGTTCGAAAGCTGGAGAGATGGGAAGAGCTCCAAGTGGTGGAGAGCACCCGCGAGAACTGGGACCGCGTGACCGATATCGAAGGGAACGAGTTCTGGGTTCAAAAGAAGGTCCTCACCGTTATCCGACCTCAGAACCTTAGCCAGCCGAGCATCGCAGAGAAGAAAGTCATGGACTTCTATACGGCGGTGGCCCACTCTAAGCATAGCGATGCCTACATGCATCTATCGCCGGAGTGGAAACGGGAGCTCTCCTACGACCGCTTCGTCGACGGCTATTCTCGCACCGACTCGCTCCGCAGCGAGATCGTGAACGTCTTCGAGCTCGCTCAGGACCGCTACCAAGTCGATGTCGCTATGGAGGCCGTCGAGGAGGGAGAGCCGGTCGACTATCTCGGCATCTACACCGTAGAGAGGGTGGACGACGCCTGGTTCCTCACCTCGGGAAGCCTGCGCAGACAGGCCCGCCGATTCTAAGGGTGGGGGGTCGAACGCTTCACAAGGGAGCGACCGGTGTCCTACTGCGCTTCGAGCCTGCGCTGCTGAGCCAGCCCCCGGAAAAACCGTCGGCGATAAGCGTGAAAAGCCGTCCGGCCGACGTCCTCCACCAGCTGACGGTTTAGCGCAGCGCCCACGGCCCCGCCTACCACCGCCACCATCTGGGCCGTCTTCCGTTGAACCAGATGGGCAGCGAGGGTTCTGGATAGCTGCTGGACCGTCTTGCCTAGAACGGTCCGCTGAACATCTTCGGCCCGCTCGTCCCGCCCCGTGCTGCGCTCGAGATTCTCGAGCTCCAAAAGACCTAAGCGCCGGTCCCTCAACTCCAGGAAATGCCCGACGTGAACGACTTTCATGAGGTAGAGCCGCTCACGATCGGAGTTCGCCGGATGCCCCCAGCAAAGCGAGATGCGGTGCACCGTGCGGAAGAGTAGAAAATAGAGTGCGGGGAGGTCCGCGAGCAGGCCCGGAGCCCCGGCCAAACCCAGAGTCCCTCCGCTGAGCGTGGCCAGATTCTTAGCCCGGGAGAGTTCGGCCTGCGCCACCTCGTTCAAGACCCGGTGGTCCATCTGATAGATGCGATCCCAAGGTTCGAGCTCCAGTCCCCCGCGGCGGCACAGCTCATCGATGAGTTGGCGGTGCCCGTCGTTGCCTTCGGCTCCGTGAGCCACCGAAGTGAGGACCCCGTCGAGCAGACGGGTCACCCTATTCTGAAGTCCTTTGGGGGCTATCGAGAGAACTCGGGACAGCGGTCTTCCCACAGCCCCTGCGAGCCGACGCATCCTTCCGTCTGGACGCTCGAAGAAGTGCTCGCTGTCTTGGAGGGCCGCCTGTTCAGAGGCGGTTAAAAGGGCGATCCAAGAGCGCTCTAGCCGGGGCAAGGAGCGCTATTCCAACACGCCTTCGAGAACCGGAACCATCCCCTGCTCCTCGTGCTCACCGCCGGGACGGTGATACAGGACCACTTTGTCCCACTCACCGCCGAACGGCTCCTTGAGTCGAGTTTCGAACTTGAACTCCCCATCGCCGAAGGTTCTCCGGGCCGGGCGGTCGGTCATCGGTTCGCGGCCGGTCGCACTCACTATATAGACCGCGTAGTAAGAATCCGACTCGAGCCGGTTCGCTCCCACGGCGAATTTATCCGGCGTGATGCGGGCCCAACCGTATATGCTAGAAGACTCGTCTACGGGTTTGAGTGTAACCCTTACGGTATCGTCTTCAGGCGGACTGCCCGCACCGCCTCCGCCCAGCGCCCAGACGGCAGCAGAAGCGAGTAAAGTCATGAGTATTGCGGTGTAGATTGCGGTTCTCTTCACGGTGTAGGCGTGTCCTTTCGCATACGACTGAGAGTTCTATTTTACCCCTACCAACTCTCGTCGTAGGAGTCCTCGGAGTCGTTCTCTGCCATTCTGACCGATTCCAGCAGGCTGAGCAAGTCCCCCCGCACCTCGAGCAGCTCACCCCATCGCTCGTGGGCGGAGCGGGCTAGGTCGAGAGCCTCCAGCGCCACCTCTTCGTCCCCGGTCTCAGCGTACGTCCTCAGGCGCTCCGAGGCGTCCGAGAAGCCCTGAATACCGGCTTGCCCTTCCACGATCGTCTCAGGGTCCTCCTCGACCTCGAACAGGCCCGGGTCCGAGGCCACCCCCTCATAGAGCACTTGGAGCTTTTCATCGTATCGCTCCAACGCTTCTAAGAACTCTTCCTCGCTCAGGTCTTTAGCTCGAAAGCGGTCGACGAGAATTCGAAAATGGTGAAAAGGGCTATCGAACTTGTCATTCGTTAGAGTACGCAAAGTCCCAAACACTCCTACAAGGATTCCAGTAGTGCTGCGCCGTTCTCTTCCACCATGGGGATTCCTTGTTTCGACCTGAAAGCACGCAAGGGAGAGCCCGCCGGGGTCACCGGGGGGCCGCATAGACGATAGCGGACCCACCCGTATTACGATATTGTAAGACTCTAGGGAAGGGGAGGAGGATTTAGGACAGTGGCAACCAAACCTGCCCATGCCTTAAAGGAGGAACTCTTAATATGCTTTCTACCATGATGGAACTTTTCGCCTACGGGCCCGTAGGCGGCATCGATCCCGGAGCCGCCATCAAGTGGATCATCATCTGGACGGTCGTGCTCGGAGGGATGCTCTACGCCTCCCTATTCGCCAAGCCTTGGCCGGACCTCGACGACCACTAGACGAGAATGACCTCGGAAGGTCCGACGCTTGCGCCCCGACGCCGACTTCCCCGCCTCGACCACGTGGCGGTCGCTGTCGATAGCATCGAGGCCGCGCTTCCTTTCTATACCGGCACTTTAGGCTTTGAGCTCTCCTCGATCGAGGAGGT
>CAZDLH010000298.1:0-4051 GCA_964505925.1 uncultured Burkholderiales bacterium | reverse complement strand
GCCACCGGATGGGTCCGGGCCGAAGTGTCGTGCTTTGTTCGTCTTCGGCGGCTTCTGTACTCTTAGAGTAACCGAGGCTTCGGTGCGCCGACTTGATCTAGATCAAGTCTCCTGGCGTTGTAGGCACTTTTTGGCTAGTGGCGTCGCGCGACCTCGAGCGGGCTGTCGGGTTGCTATGACGGCTAGGCGCTCGATAGCGCTGCTGTCCCGTCGAGGCCCTGGAGCGCCTACAGCTTTTTGAGTGCGGGTCCTCCGAAGCAGAAAGTAGAGAGCTATGAGTATCCGAATCGAACCTTACTCCGCAGAATATAGGGACGCTTTCTATCGGCTCAACGAAGAGTGGATCACAACCTATTTCCAGATGGAGCCGCTGGACCACCAGGCGCTGGAGGACCCTCAAAAGTACATCCTCGACCGCGGCGGGCACATCTTTGTAGCCACCGTGGACACCGAGCCGCTAGGGGTCTGCGCTCTCATCCGAAGAGACGACCTAGACTGTTATGAGCTGGGTAAGATGGCGGTCTCGCCGAAGGCCCAAGGAGAAGGGCTCGGTTGGAAGCTCGGCCGAGCCGTCGTCGAGAAAGCGCGTGAACTCGGGGCTCGGCGGATCCTCTTGGAGACCAACACCGTTTTGGTGCCGGCAGTACGGCTCTATCAGAAGCTCGGGTTCCGGGAGCTCGAGGGCGCCGAGAGCCTCTACGACCGGTGCAACATCATCATGGAGCTTCCCCTGACCTCGGAGCCCCCCTCGGAGCCTAAGGATGAGGGCCGGGTCCGCTCATAGCGCGGTGTTAAAGCCACGCTCACGAGGGCCACACCCACGAGGGGGGCGGCGGGGTTGCGAGGGGCCAGCGCCTTGCCGGAAGTACGTGCCGGAAACGCAAACAGCGCCGAGCGGGTCTAAGGCTGGCGCTGTTCAATTTGGAAGCCGCTGAAGGACCGACGATACTCGATTGAGCTTGCGCTCTGGGTCACCGGATCGCGTCCGGGCCGAAGTGTCGTACTTTGTTCGTCTTCTACGGCTCCCGTATCCCTACATTAGCTACCCCCTTAAGGGTGCGACTTGATCTAGGTCAAGGACATCGCGACTCTCTAGCTGCATGGGCGCTTCTCTCGTCGCTAGAGCGAGACTCTAGCGGGTCCCGCGCACTACTCCGGCGAGGGCTGTGGCCTGCGAACCCCGAAGGTCGGCGTGGACCGGATTGGAGAGTGACACGTTATGAGCTGGATCCCGTGCCCTGAACCCACCAGCGCAGAGGCTTCCCCCGACTCCGTCGAGATGGTGATTCTGCCTCGCACCGGAGATGTGGGGGGCTTCGGAGTGCTCCGCTCCCTACCGTTTCGCCGCAAACGGATGGTGGGGCCTTTCATCTTCTGGGACCAGATGGGCCCTGGGGAGTTCCTCACCGGCCAGGGCATCGATGTGCGGCCGCACCCTCACATCGGGCTGTCCACCGTCACCTACCTGTTCGACGGCGGCCTGCGCCACCAAGACTCGCTGGGCACCGACCGGGTGATCCACCCTGGTGACATCAACCTCATGACGGCCGGGCGGGGGATCGTGCACTCCGAGCGCACCGAAGAGGAGGCGCGCCGAGGATCGTCGAGCCTGTTCGGAATTCAGAGCTGGCTGGCGCAGCCCCTAAACCGCGAAGACGGCGAGCCGACCTTCCACCACCTCCCCAGCGGCGAGCTGCCCACCGCCCAAAGCCAGGGCGTGTCTTTTCGGCTACTGCTGGGCGAGGCCTTTGGATTGCGCTCCCCGGTGCCCCTGGACTGGCCGGCGGTCTATCTCGATATAGCTCTGGAGGCCGGGGCTCGGTTCCAGGTGCCAAAAGTGATCGAAGAGCGCGCTCTCTACGGGCTCAGCGGCAGCTTCGAGGTGGCAGGCCAAGCCTACCCCTCAGGCCAGATGGTGGTCTTGCGACCAAGGGCTTCGGTCACCGTTCGAGCCCTCACCGACACCCGCCTGACCTTGCTTGGCGGCGAGGCGATGGACGGGCCTCGCTACGTCTGGTGGAACTTCGTCTCCTCGAGCAAGGAGCGCCTCGAGCAAGCCAAACAGGACTGGCGAGAAGGCCGCTTCCCCCACATCCCCACCGACCCCGACGCCCCCCTTCCGCTGCCGGGCAGCTAGCCGAGCGCGCCTCCCGAAAACCACCGTCGCGCGCCGCACCTCGCGCCGACGCCGAACGAGCTGAGAAGGCGGGGGCACCGTAGGATTCCGTGAGAATCCCTTCTGTGAGGTGCGGGAACGCAAACAGCGCCCGGCGGGTCTAGCGCGGGGCGCTGTTCGATTTTTGGGAGCCGCCGAAGGACCGACGCGTGTGTACTGAGCTTTCGCTCTTGGCCACCGGATGGGTCCGGGCCGAAGTGTTGTTTTTTTGTTCGTCTTCGGCGGCTTCCGTTGGTTCTATAGTAGGCGAACTTGCCCAGGAGCGGTTTGATCTAGATCAACTTTCTGAACGGTTCTCCAACCGCGAGGGTTCGCTCGCGTTCCGATCTCTTTTTGCGACTCCCGAACGCCTGTTAGTGTCGTTTTTTATAATTTTAGCGTATTTGCTCGGGAAAGATGTTTCTCTATACTCAGAGGTTGGGAAAGGCTCTTTGTGTGTAGGCTGCCTGGCAGAAATCCTTTTCTTTGGAGGATTGAGACCGCCCGCCGACAATGCTGAGGGCGACCGAGCAGGGCCCAGTCCCGAGGCGAAGTTTTGAAAGTGTAGTCAGATCGGACTAGGGCCATATCGGTATCGATAGCGGCGGTCTTCCACAACTCGTGCTAGATTGTCTGAGATCTTCTGCACGGGGGGTTCGAGCTACTAGAACCCCCAACGCTCCATGAATTCCAACAAGTAGAAAGAACGCATAAGAAAGGCGGGAGTAACAACTCGTGAAAACCGTAATGAAGAGCCGCTTGGCTCTGTCTATCCTTTTCGTTAGCCTAATGGCTACGCTGACTGTAGGTTGCGGAAGCAGCCGTGGGGAGTATGTCCACGACTTCGACCCCAACCATGGGGAGCTGGTCTTCCAGTTTGAGCGGCCGGACGTCACTGCGCGTACCACCGTACCCAGCACCACCGAGGCTTTGAGGTTCAACTTCTACCCCACTAGCTTTCCTGGCGACATGCTCAGCTTTCCCGGAGACATGTTCTCCTTCTCGGAGACCCAGGCTTACGCTGACGAGGTTCGCATCCGAGTGGCCACCGACGTTCGCTCGGTGATCGTGACCGCTCTCGGCGCTGACGAGCAGCCTTTGGCTTACTACTTCGGTCAGTTCAATGTCCAGGTTCAGCAGTCGATCGTAGTCGAGCTCGTAGAGTTCGACCCCGACGAGCTGGTCGAGCTCTCGGTGACCGCCGACCCGACCGAGCTTGACAGAGGTACCACCACCGAGATCGATTTCATCGGTACTATCGCAAACACGTTGACCGGGGACATCATTCTCCTCGATAACGACGATATGGACTTTACGCTTCTCCTCGGCACCCCTACTGGTATCGCTATCGACGACAACGGAGCGATCACCGTTGAGGAAGACGTAGACCTCGGCGAGACGGGTACGTTCGGAGTCGCAGCGACCTTCGAACTCGAAGGCGAAACCTACGACCTCGGCACCGTCACCTTCACCGTCCGAGACGCCGAAGACAACGACAACGGCGACGACAACGCCGAAGACAACGACGAAGACAACGGCGAAGACAACGGCGAAGACGTAGTCTAAGCTCTAATCATCACCGCTCGGTGCTTTAACGAGCGCCCTAGAACGCCGCCTTCCCCATTCGGGGAGGCGGCGTTTTTCGTTGTGGTTTTGCGGTACCGATGGTCGGAAGCGGTCTAGTTCCGAAAGGTGTTGATAACCCGCGCGCTCTGGCGCTCCGGCTCTCGGGAGCCGTACCGCATCATCGAGGAGGCGACCTCGGTCAGAAGCTGTCCGTCCGGGGTTAAGCTGAAGCGACATTCGTCGACCCCTAAGGCGAGTGGCTTGCCTTGGGAGGCGTAGTTCGCTACCGGACCGTTCCCGAGGGCGTCGATCGGTAGAGGGTTCGCCTCC
>CAZDLH010000297.1:0-4052 GCA_964505925.1 uncultured Burkholderiales bacterium | reverse complement strand
AAAGCCGTGAGAGCAGGCCACCAAGGAGTAGGCGCGGCGATACAGCTCACGAGTGAGCGCAAAGTAGGGCGCCAAGACGGCCCGGACCAGCGGCCGGAATCTTTCGGGAGCCGTGGTAACGAAAACCTCTGGCCAGGGATCGAGGATATCTAGAACGAGCCGGCATCCGACCTGTTTTGAGTAGAGAGCGCAGGCTAGAGCGACCTCCAAGATAGGGATACAGCAGACCACCAGGTCTGGTCTGCTACCGGCTCGCAGCTCCGAGTAGACTCGCCGAGCGAGTCGAGCATGATGAAACCACCGCTGAAAGGAGATATTCTTACGGTATCGCCCTGCTGAGAGAAGATGAAGTCTGTACCCTTCAGGCTGCTCCTCCACTAGGTCTCCCTCACAGTACAGGGCTTTCTCGTTATGCAGGTGACTCGAAGAGTACCAGGTAACCCTGTGCCCCCGGGCCGCCAGTTCCGCGGCTAGGGTAGCCGTACGAAAGGTGTAAGGTCGGCACAGCGCGGGGAAAGAATCCCCATCCTTCACTAAACGTATGTCGTAGTAGGTTCCACCGGTCATCGCCCGGTCGCGCTACGACGGTAGTAAGCCACCTACCTTCTCCTCACTCCCCTCCCCTCGACGCTCGCACAGCGCTGTAGGAGTCGAACCGCTGACCGGGAACGCGCGTACTATGAGGTCTGGGCGCACCCACAATGAACATCCAACTCTTTAAAAAGCTTATGCGGGACCTTTGGACTCGAAAAGTCTCCCTCGGAGCATTGACCTTCATCGGGATCCTCGGGATCGCGTTCTTGATCTCTATGTACGGGGTTTACTTCGACCTGAGGGACGCCCGAGACGCGTTCTATCGCGACTACCGCCTCGCTGACTTTAGGATCTCGGTCAAAGCAGCACCAGAAAACCTGATCTCTGTGCTGGCTGATACCCCAGGAGTCGAGACCCTATCTGGCTCGGTCACGCTCTCCGGTCGCTTAGAACACCCTGAGTTTCCCGACCCGATCCAGGCGAGCATCGTCGGGGTTCCGACCGGAGAGGCAAAGTTCCATCAGCTTAGACCGCTCGTCGGAGACAGGCTCGAGACCTTACGTTCCGATCAGGTCTACGTCTCCTCGGCCTTCTATCGCGCCCACGACCTCAAGAGGGGGGATGAACTCTCCCTCATTCTGCTCGGAAACCAGGAGCGTCTCGAGGTGGTCGGAGGGGTCCAATCTCCAGAGTGGGTGTACGTTCTCGCCCCAGGAGGGGGCTTGGCCCCAGACCCCTTACGTTCAGCCGTGCTCTTCATGCCTCTTCGCCAGCTTCAAGAGGCGGGAGAGCTGGAAAACTCCTACAACCAGATCTTGGGTCGATTTCAAACCCACGTCCGGGGCTACCCCGAGCGGGAGCGAGAAGTCCTCGAAGCCCTCCAGAGGCGCCTTCACGTCTACGGCGTTCTAGAGGCGGTCACCCAGGAAGAGTTCCTGAGTGTCCAGTTCCTGGAAAGCGATATCGTAGGGCTGCAGGTAAGCGCAGCCGTCATGCCGTCGCTTTGCCTACTCATCGTCTCGGTGGTCCTCAACGTCGTGATCGGCCGGATCGTCTCCAGCCAGAGAACCACTATCGGGACGCTAAAAGCGTTGGGCTACTCCAACTTTTCGGTGACTGTTCACTACCTGGGGTTCGGTCTAGCGGTAGGGCTCGGGGGCGCCATCGGGGGGGTCGCCGTGGGCCGATGGCTCCAAGGAGCGCTCTTGGACCTCTACCGGACCATCTACGAGCTCCCGATCGATCGCGCCGCCTTTTATCCGGAGCTGTTCGGTCTGGCCGTGGGCCTATCGTTGGGCTTCGCCCTCCTCGGAACGGTCTTCGGAGTGGTCTCGGCGACCGCGCTTCCCCCCGCCTCAGCGATGCGCCCTCCTCCCCCAGAAAAAGGTGGAAAGATCCTGCTCGAGCGAGGCCCCTTCCGACCGCTCTGGAGTCGCCTCCCTTTCTCTGCGCGCCTCGTCCTGAGAGCCATCTTTCGCAATCCACTGAGGAGCGCGGTCACCTTCGCCTCGGCCTTTATCGCTACCACGATCATGGTCGAGTCGATCGCGGTAGGCCAAGCTATCACCGTGCTGATCGATAAGGAGTTTCGGTTCTCCCAAAGACAAGACGCCACCCTCGTTCTGCGGGAACCTCAATCCGTCTGGCACCTCAAAAGGGAGATCGAACGGCTCCCGGGTGTCGAATTCCACGAGGGGCAGCTCTCGGTACCCGCTAAGATCGGCAGCGCAGCGCACAGCGACAGCCCGCGCCGAGAGATGGTCATCACCGGCTTGCCCGCCTCCCCGGTCCTTCAGGATCCGCTCAAGCACAACCCGGAGCTGAGTCCGCTGCTCAGCGCGGGTCACCGAGGCCTCTTCTTGTCTCGCAAGCTAGCCTCCGTGCTCGATGTACAGGTCGGCGAGGTCCTGAGCGTCGAGCTTCGCCAGGGCAACCGTCGAACGGTAACCCTACCTATCCTAGGATTGGTGGATACCTCTTTGGGTCTAGGCGCGTACGCCAGGAGCGATATACTGTCGCAGGAGATCGGTGAGATCGAGGTGTGGGATGGAGTCCTTCTGTCGGTCGACCCCCGGTATCGAGAAGAGCTCAACCGGTACATAGCCGAGCTACCGGAGGTCCTATCGATCACTTGGCGCTCGGACTCTCTAGCCCAGATGCAGAAGACCTTAGAGGAGAACATGGGCACGGGGCTCGCCGTGATCACCATTTTCTGCGGCTTCTTAGCTTTCGGTGCGGTCCTCAACACTGCGCTGGTGGCTGTCTCGGAACGGGAACGAGAGATCGGAACGCTCCGGGTTCTCGGCTACACTCCGCTGCAGGTTACGGCCCTGTTCTCCAGTGAGAGCCTGCTCCTCAACGCCTTCGGAGTGATCGCCGGATGGGGTGGGGGCGCTCTGCTGACCTACGGCATAACCCGAGCTTACGATACGGAGATCTTCCGTTTCCCGTTCGTGATGGGACCCGACATCATACTCGACGCCACCCTCAAGATGTCGATATTCTTGTTGGCCTCTCAGGTTATTATGGCGCGGATCATCGCTAGCATGGACTGGCTCGAAGTGCTCAAGATCAGAGCGTGAAGATATCTCTACCTACTTGTAAACTTCCGCACACCAACTTGTTCACATTCTGTTAAGAACCGACCTCACTTTTCTCTACTGTTCGCGAACCGTTCCTGATACTGTGGACTCAAGATCATCTTCCAAGGAGTCAATCATGAATATCGGTTCGATAGCGCAAGGAGTACTGGGACAGGCTATATCCGGGATCTCTCAAGGGCAGCAGACCGGTCAGATGAGCACCCAGGACGCACTGTCGTCTCTAGCCTCCTCCGTCTTTGGTGGCCCCGTCGGAGGCATCGTCGGCGCCCTCGGCAATCCGGCTGCCGGCTTTAGCACCGGCCAGGTCAACTTCGGAAACATCGCGTCTACCGCGGTCCAAGCAGCCTTGGGTGCGACTCCTTTCGGAGCCCTCGCCGGAATAGCGGGAGGATTCCTGGGCAACGGCCAGGCGAACGGTCTAGGAGAAGCCATCGGCGGTCTAGCCCAGGGTATCGGCAACGCCATCGGGGGCATCGCTTCCGGCATCGGTAACGCAGTCGGTTCCATCGGGGAAGCCATCGGCGGCGCCCTCGGATTGGGTAGCACTTCGAGCGCCTCCAGCACTTCGAGCACCTCCAGTGCAGCGAGCACATCGAGCAGCTCTTCTTCGTCCAGCAGCGAGGCTGCCTCGGAGAGCACCGGCAGCGAGGCGAGCAGTTCGAACTCCAGCGCGTCCGACGCTGGCGAGGCCGGTAGCGCCTCCGGCAGCGATGGTGGCTCCGGTAGCGGCGGCTCCGGCGGTAGTGGCGGTTCCGGTGGTGGCGACGGCGGCGGCTCCGGTGGGGGCGGGGGCAGTGGTGGTGATGGTGGCGGAGGTGGCGGCGACGGTAGGTAGAGCTCCGCCCACCCACATGCGCCAAACTTTACGGTAGCGGCCCGGATCATCGACCGGGTCGCTACTTTCGCGTTACCCAG
>CAZDLH010000296.1:0-4063 GCA_964505925.1 uncultured Burkholderiales bacterium | reverse complement strand
TCGCGGTGCTCGACAACGAACAATTCCCTTTGAGGACTTCTGGGAGATTTCGGGGTCGCAGGCCGGACGATTTCCTGTCATCAGGTGGCCGTCATTCGAGACCCTCGCCACTCGCTTGGACTTCCACGCGGCGGAGGTGTCGCAAGTTCGTATCGAGGCGCAGTCGAATCTTAACGACCCCAAGAGAACCACCGAATTTGAGCAACAGGTTCGAGAGCGTTTCCGCGCTATGGTATTCCTCCAAGAGGAGCTAGACTGGCAAGCGTACGCAGCTTACGGGATCATCTCTTCTCTAAACTACCCCTTGGATGCCGACCCGGTCCCCATTGTGCCCGGTGAGCGGGCTTTTGAGATCGTTTTGGCTCGCAAAGTGAAGCAGGGCGAAGCTCAAGGTGACTGGTTTCGGAGACACTCGATCTCACCCATAACGCAATGCCCGTCCCACTGGCCTGCTTCCTATCGCAACCTCGTGGAAAGGCGAATTCAGGCGATCGAAGAGAGCCGCGCACTTCGACTTGTGGAGGTGCCAGAATGCAAGCGGCGTTGGAATATCACCCCTTGGGCCGAGGAGCTCGAGCAGTGGCGAAGCGCCTGGCTTTTAGACCGGCTCGAGTCGTACTTTCGAGAGGCGCCGGAGCCGGAGCTGACCACGACGGGGCGTCTGGCCGAGTTGGCGGCCCGGGATGGGGAGTTTTTGCAGGTGGCCGAGCTGTACGCTGGGCGGGACGACTACGATCTGCTGAAGCTGGTGAGCGAGCTCGCGATGGCAGAAGACGTGCCGTACCTGCCAGCCTTGCGCTATAAGCCGTCGGGGCTGCGCAAGCGGGCTCAGTGGGAGCGCACCTGGGAAGAGCAGCGCGCCGAGGACCGAGCCGAACGCTCGGCAGGTTCGCCATCCGCAGGATCGTCAGTCGGGGTGCCGCCGAAGTACGCCTCGTCGGACTTTCTAAAGGGCCACTACTGGAAGCACCGGGGTAAGCTCGACGTACCCAAAGAGCGCTTCGTCAGCTACCCGCTGGCCGAGCGCTCCGCCGACCCCAGCCCGGTGCTGGGCTGGGCCGGCTGGGACCACTTAGAGCAGGCTCGGGCTCTCGCCGGCTACTATCTAGAGCGCAAAGAGCACGACGGCTGGGACGCCGACCGCCTAACCCCGATGCTGGCCGGCCTACAGCAGCTCATCCCGTGGCTCAAGCAGTGGCACAACGAACTGGACCCGGAGTACGACGAACGCCTGGGCGACTTCTATGAAGCCTTTCTAGAAGAGGAGCTCCGCACCCACCAGCTGACCGCCGAGCACCTAAAGAGCTGGCGCCCTCCCAGCAAAACCAAGACCCGCTCACCCCGCAAGAAGCGATAGAACCCGAGTGCTTGGCTCACGAAGCAGCAGCGATCGGCACAAAGTTTGTTTGGTTCGCAGAAGTAGCGCGGTCTGGCTCGCGAAACTACAGCGCTCAACCCTTGTGGTGTGGGTGCACCAATACGCGCAGTAGAGTTAGGCGGCGTTGAGGGCGCAGCGAGCGTCACCTGCGCGAACTGCGCCTCCCGCGGGCTCGGCGGCGTGGTCCTTTAACTCCTCAGGATCCCGCTCCATCGCACGGTCGGTTTCGGGCTGTAGTGCAGGGGATCTAGAGTCGGAAACTCTCGGTAGTGAGGATAGTCTTAACCGTAGAGCTCGTGCAGAACGCCGATGTGCCTAGCGGTCAGCTCCCGAATCTGAGGGAACTGGACCCCTATAGCTACCTCCAGCACTGGCGGGTCTTGAAAAGACACGCTTATACCGGTGTTCGATCCTTCATCTCGTACCCTCATCCGCCTTCTAGGCTGAAGGTGGCGAGGGGTCTTGCTGCCTATACTTAAAGATTCGACTGCTCTCATAGTTTTTCTGGAGGCACCCCCCGCTCCCCCACTCACCGCCCCCCCCCGGGGTCTACCGGGCGGCTTTCGTCGGAGGTCGGGTTCGTACGTGGTACGAAAGGGGTAGCCATGACGGTGTATCTCAAAGACCTCATCTCTATCCCTCGGGAGATCCATAAGGGCGATTTTGTTCTGAGTTTGGCCGACGGGGTGGAGAAGCCGGACCAGACGCTGGCCGACTACGTGGTCACCCCGCAGCTGCAGGCCTGTTTTCGTAACGCTTTGGGCTTCGTACGGTCGGCGCTGGAGTCCAAGAGCAGCAAGGTGACCTATCTGCACGGCAGTTTCGGGTCCGGTAAGTCGCACTTTATGGCTGTGCTGGATCTGATCTTATCGAATCATAAGGCGGTGCGGGGCAAGCGCGATCTGCAGGAGATCTGCGCCGAGCACGCCTGGACCGAAGAGTATCGCCAGCTGATGGTGCCGTACCATATGATCGGGGCCGAGAGTATGGAGCAGGCCATCCTGGGCGGCTACGCGCGGTACGTGCGCCGGATGCACCCCGAGGCTGCCTCGCCGGCGGTCTATCTGACCGATGCGATGTTCGAGAACGCCGAGCAGCTACGCCAGAGCATGGGCGACGACTCCTTCTTCGAGATGCTTAACGGCGACGAGTCCGGGGGCGACGATTCAGGCTTCGGCGATTTCGATGCGGGCTGGACCGTGGAGGACTATCTGGCGGCCCAGCGGGCCCCGGTGGGGGATCTGGAGTGGACCCGGCTGGTGGGCGACTTGGTAGACCGGGTGTTCCCCAGCTACGCCACCGTAGCCTCGGGTGGGGCTGCGGCCTACCTGCCGCTAGACCAGGGGCTCTCGGTGATCAGCCACCACGCCGCCTCGCTCGAATACCAGAGCGTGATCCTGTTTTTAGACGAGCTGGTCTTGTGGCTGGCCAGCCGCGCCGGCGAGCCGGGCTTCGTGCACCGCGAGGGGCAGAAGCTGGCCAAGCTGATCGAGGCCCAGGAGGCTAGCCGCCCGGTGCCCATCATCAGCTTTGTAGCCCGCCAGCGCACCCTGCAAGACCTGATGGGCGAGACCGTGACCGGCCACGAGAAGGCCAACTACGACGACGCCCTGCGCCACTGGAGCGGCCGCTTTCACACCATCGAGCTCGAGGACGTGAACCTGCCCGACATCGTGGCCGGGCGGGTGCTCAAGCCGCTGGACTCCCGCGCCGAAGCGCAGATCGAAGAGGCCTTCCGCAGCACCGAACGGGTGCGCCAAGAGGTGATGGAAGTGCTCTTGACCAGCCACGGCGACCGGGAGATGTTCCGCAAGGTCTACCCTTTTAGCCCGGCTTTGATCGAGACGCTGGTGGCGGCCTCTTCGCTGCTGCAACGCAACCGCACCGCCATCAAGGCGCTGATGGAGCTTCTGGTGGAGCAGCGCGACACCCTCACCCTGGGGCGGCTGATCCCGGTGGGCGACCTGTTCGACATCGTCTCCCAGGGCGAAGAGGTGTTCACCCCCGGTCTGCGGGAGCATTTCGATAACGCCAAGCGGCTGTACCACGAGCGCTTTCGCCCCCTGTTGGAAGGCGAGCACGGGATCACCGAGCAGCAGGCCCTGGCCGCCTCGGAGACCGAGGAGCGCCGAGCACGCAGTTTTCGTAACGACGCCCGCTTGGTGAAGACCCTGCTGCTGGCGGCCTTGGTGCCCGGGGTGGAGAGCTTTCAAAACCTGACCGCCCGGCGGCTAGCGGCCCTGAACCACGGCACCATCCAGGCGCCGCTGCCCGGACAAGAAGCCTCGGTGGTCTTGAAGAAGCTGCGGGACTGGAGCAGCCAGGTGGGGGAGCTGCGCATCTCCGAGGGGGACAACCCCACCATCTCGCTGCAGCTGGTGGGGGTGGACGTCGAGCGCATCCTTGAGTCCAGCCGCCACGTGGACAACGCGGGCAATCGAAAGAAGAAGATTCGAGAGCTGCTGGCCCAGGCCACCGGTATCTCCACCGAGGACCTAGAGAGCCACTACACCGTGCTCTGGTGGGGTACCGAGCACTCCTTCCCGGTGGAGTTCGCCAACGTGCGCGAGAAGACCAGCGACGCCCTGCGGAACCGCGGGGGGGGGTGGGGGCTGCTGGGCGGAGGGCATTGGGTCGTTGCGGGGAATTTCGGGGGGGCCGTGGGGGGGTGGCGGGGGGCGGGGT
>CAZDLH010000295.1:0-4095 GCA_964505925.1 uncultured Burkholderiales bacterium | reverse complement strand
CCTTTCAGCGTGGCGTTCAACCTTAGGGAGTAGATCTATGAATTTAAAAAACAGACTGGCATCGAGCCTTCTACTGGTCGGGCTGTTCAGCCTGGCTACACCGGCCGCAGCCGACTGCTGCGGTCCCACCCCCCAACCGCCGAGCAAGATGAGGCAGACGAAAGGGTGGAGCGGTTTCGTGACTTTTGAGCGGATGGAGATGAAGAGTCTGCTACGGGGTACAGAGAAGGTCTCACCCGACCTGGTACTCACCGAGCGTCTTCAAGCTGGAGCCGACAGCTATAGCGTCCCGACCGACATGTTAATGGATCGGGCGACCCTTCAGCTCAGCTACCGTTTCGATGAGAATCACGCTCTTCGGGTTTCGGTCCCGTGGCGTGGGAACCGGATGGATATGAGGATGGCGTCGGTGCATCCGGGAGGTCACGGAGGTCACCACGGTCACGGGGGTACCCATCACCGAAGTTCGCTGCTGGAGGTTCCGACGCTCGGCCAGCTGGGAGGTCACGACCACGGGGGGCACGACCACGGGGATGACCACGCCGGCGAGGCAAACCACGGCCATCACCCTCCCGAGGGGGACCGAGGCCACCACGGCCCGGGCTCTACCCATCATCACGGCAGCCCGGTCGGTCCCACCTTTATGGACCATCCGATGGACCCGGTGGACGGCCTGGGGGATATCGCGTTGAACTACACCTACGCCATCCCGCTAGAGAATGCTTATGTCTACATGGATGGCGGTGTCCAGATACCCACTGGCCGCTGGAATGTGAGGGACGGACAGGGGGAGCTGGTCCACAACATGATGCAGCCTGGGACGGGAGCGCTGGGCCTCACCGCCGAGGTTGGGGCCGAGATCGGCTTCGGCGACTCGAACTGGTCGCTCCACCCCCGCGTCGGACTCCTCTGGACCGCACCGAACCCCCTGGGGTATCAGCGGGGCTCCCGTTTCGAGTACGGGATCGGGGCTCGGTACCAACCCGTCGAGGCGTTAGGGCTAGGACTGGACTTTACGGGCTTCACGCTAGGCGGCGACACCACCAACGGAACCATCGATCCCGGCACCGGGCAGGTCGCTTTCCAACAACCGGAAACCTCGTTGGTCGACGATGTGAGAAACACCGGAGGACAGTTCCTCTTTCTAGCGCCCAGCATACAGGTTCGTCCCAGTGAAGGTATCGCATTGGGGTTTCAGTACCGCTTGCCCATCTATCAACGGGTTAAGGGCACTCAACTGGGGATCGATACCTGGTACCGGACCTACCTGTCGGCTCGGTTCTAAGCCCCCGAGCCTAGGGGGCGGGTCGGGCCTTCGGTAAGCATCCCGACCCGCTCCCTTTCATCTGCCGGGCGTCGACCTCCGGAGGGTCGGTCGGTGCCCGGAGGCCCGTTCGCCCTCCTTCCTCGGGCACGGTGCGAGCCGATATCGAGGGTCTCGGTCGAGGTGGAAACATCTTTGTCATCTGCGGTTAGGGAAGATGTTCTATTCTAGGGGTAAGAAAGCGAGGCCCCCATGGCACTGTCCCCGATCACTCCGTTTACTCTTAATCAGGGCGATTCTACCTTCAAAGTTCATCAGAAGAGAGCCGAAGAAGCGGCCTCCATCGATAAGAACGAGGACGGGGTACTCAGCGATCGAGAGCTCCGAGACTTTCTCGAGGAGAGCGGAGACCTGCGGGGGACGAGCGAGAACCAACAGCGCGTTCTCGAAGAGTTCAAAATGAATCTACGGGGGGTCAAACCCGACTCGTTTCACGCTTATAAGTCCTACGACCAGTTGGTGGCTCAGATGGACGACCTGGTCGAGCAGTATCCCGATAAAGCCGAGCGAGTCTCGCTGGGCAAGACCCATAGCGGGACGGATATCTGGGCTCTCAAGGTCTCCAATAACGTAGGTTCGGAAGCCACCGTAGAGCGAGCCGCAGTGGTGGTCACCGGGGCCACCCACTCCCGGGAGTGGGCCACCACCTTGGTGCCGCTGACCATCGCCGAGGAGACCCTGGCCAACTACGAAAGCGATCCCGCAGCCAAGAATCGAGTGGACAACGGCGAGCTGTGGTTCGTCCCGGTGGTCACCCCGGACGGCTACGAATTCAGCCGAAACGAGAACTCGTGGTGGCGGAAAAACCGTTCTCCCCAGACCGTAGACCCCTGTGGCCGACCGATCTCCGGTGAGGTGTACGGTGTGGACCTCAACCGAAATTTTTACGACGGGAAGCCGGAGCACGCTCACCTCTACCGCTCTCCGAACGATAGCGCCTGCAGCACTCGTGACGATTCCCGGGCCACCAGCGATGACCCCCGTAAAGATACCTATCGAGGCCCGAGCGGAGGCTCCGAGCTGGAGGTTCAGGCGCTCCTCGATCTCCAGCTAAACCGAGGCAACGTCAAAGGGGTCATCGACTATCACTCCTACGGGGACATGATCTTGTACCCGTGGGGCAGCGAACGAAAGAAGCCCGAGAACGTCGAGCAGTATCTCGACGTGGGGCGCAAAATGAACGCCGCGCTAGAAGACGGTCGGCCTTACGCACTCAAGCAGGCTGTCGACCTCTATCCGACCACCGGCGGCTCGATCGATACCCACCACGCCAACGGAATCTTTTCGATGACCATGGAGATCGGTGGGAGCTTCCACCCGAGAGAGCGCGAACTCCCCTCGGTGGTAGGGCGCGGAGTTACCGTCGGCACCGTCTTTATCGACGAGGTCCTGGCGCTTAATGGAGCTGCCCAAGAGGCCAACATAGTGGCGTAGCTCGCCCCGGAATCCTGCGAACGGCCCGCTTTGAATTCGATAGTCTCCTAGCGGCTTCCCGGTCATCTCGACGGGAGGGGCCGGTCTTCTTTTGAGGCCTTAGGTCCGAGGTACGGTCCCGGGCACGCGGTCGCTTCGGTAGCGAGCACGCGCCCGGGGTGCTTAGAATCCGAGGATCCCCATCCTCATGACCGGGTTGATGATGACGGCCAAGAGCACCGAGATCACGAGCCCTATGCCGACGCGCTGGAGGTCTCGACTGATGAGTCGTCGCGCCTCAGGGCCCGTTCGGGCCTGCTGTTTGCTCGCTAGGCTGATCCCCAACTCCCGACCCGCCAGGATGCCGATGAAGACCCAAGTAGTGCTCATCGGCATGTTGCTGACGGTTTTGAAGTAGTAGAGCACGATCGCGTAGACGAAATCGACCAGGGTGGCTTGCCGGACGTCGGTCGTCTGGTGTTTTTCTGCCACAACTCCTTGGATGACCCCGCCGCCGTGGTACATGAGAAACCCGAGGCCCGCGACGATAATGGAGCAGTAGGCGATGAGTTCACCTACGCTCAAGGAGCGAGGCAGATAGACCGCGATATTGGCGGCGTCCTGCATGATCCACACCGACCACAAGAGCCCGGTCGTGCACCACTGGGCAGGCATCCACCACCTGCTGGGCGCTGAAAGGCGAGCGCGCTGAAACCAGTGGTAGCTCAGCATCCAGAGTCCGAAAGCGCAGATGAAAGCGATGACGTAGCCAGAGATGCTCTTGAATACGATCTGGGCGAGCGACTCGCTACTCGTCGTGAAGGTGGAAAGGATCAAGAAGGTGGTGGATACCGGAACTGCCATCTTGGTCAGGACCAGGAGAACGAGCGGGGCGCAGAGCTGAAGAAATGAGAAGCTCGTGGGCGCTGTTTCAAAACCTTTAGTAGCCAAGCGAGCGTAAGCGACGTCACCGCCGTACTCTACGAAGCTGTAGAGGGTCGTGGCTAGGAAAATACTGGCCGTGAAGAGCCACAGTAACCACCAAGGCCGATTGCGATTCGAAGTGAGAAAAGTTCCGAGAGTCTGGATACTGTCGTTGGCGATCACGGAATAGGCGGCGAAAGAAAAACCGACCCACATTGCGAGGGCCGGAATACGATAAGTGAGAGCCGCCACAGCGGTCGCGATACTGAGGACAAGAAGAAATCTACGGTCTAGGTGTTTCACTAGGAGGCAGTCCTTTCATAGAGGAAGGGCCGGTTAGAGCAGAGGCTGCTCGGTAGGGGATCGCATCGATTGATATTCACGACTGGAGTCGATTCTCGTTCCTTTTCCGTAACGCTGACTGGGTTCCGGAG
>CAZDLH010000294.1:0-4096 GCA_964505925.1 uncultured Burkholderiales bacterium | reverse complement strand
TACCAGAGCCCCTTCCCTGGCTTTAACTCCCCGTTAGGGCAGGGTCGCCCCGGCCTCGGGCAGCTGATCGGCGGTCTCGTCGGCGCGGTGCTAGGACAGATGATGATGCCGATCCCTTTCTTAGGGGCGATGATGGGAGCGGTCATCGGGGCCAGTCTCGGTGCGATGCTCGACCAGATGCTGTCGGGGGCCGGCGTCTGCTGCTCGGCCATGATGGCGCAGCAGTACGGGCCGATGAACGGTCAGATGGGCTCCATGTACGGATTCTACACTCCCATGCCGTACTGCCCTCCCCAGTTTCCTAACCCTCCGATGGGCAACTATCCCCCGATGCACCCCTGCTGCCGCGGCTCTCGAGGGCCGCTGGACCTACCCCAGGTCTCGCTCTTCCCTTTCGGCAACCACCAGCAGCAGGTCTCGGTCTGGTCGGATAACCGGCGACCGCAGGTGGCCGGCTCACTCGGGCGCAACGTCCAGGAGCAGCGAAACGTCTTCGGCGATAATCGCGGCGGCCAGGCGGGGGTCTCTCTCGTGGGCGGCAACGAGCAGATCCAGACCAATGTGCACGGCGATAACCGTTCGCCCCAGGCCGCCGCCACCGTCGTGGGGGTCAACCGTCAGGTGCAGGAGAACGTCTTCGGCAACAACGAGGGGCCCCAAGTAGCCGGGGCGACCATCGGGGTGAACGAGCAGGTTCAGACCAACGTTTACGGAGACAACAGAGGTGCCCAGGTTTCCGGTACCGTGGTGGGGGACAACCGTCAAGTAAAAGAGACCATCCACGGCGACAACAGCGGACCGCAGGTGGCCGGCACCGTCGGCGGGACCGTGAAGCAGGAGCAGAGCTCGGTGACCGGCGACAACGAAGGGCCCCAGGTCGGAGGCGCCGTGCTAGGCACCGTCGAGCAGAGCCAGTCCAGCGTGACCGGTGACAACCGGGGCCCTCAGGTTGCCGGCACCGTCGGCGGGACCGTGAAGCAGGAGCAGAGCTCAGAGACCGGCGACAACGAAGGTTCTCAGGTCGGCGGCGCGGTGCTCGGAACCGTCGAGCAAGAGCAGACCAGCGTCTCGGGTGATAACCGCGGGGTCCAGGTCGGCGGCGCTGTGGTGGGCGGAGTCCAGCAGGTCCGCCAGGCCGAATCCGGCGCCAACGAAGGCTCTCAGACCGGCGTGACGGTGCTGGGTCCGGTACAGCAGTACAGCGAAGCGGGCGGCGCCAGCGAAGAGCAGCAGACCGGCGCTTCCGTCTTCGGGAGCGTCGAGCAGGGTGCCCTCGCCGGAGACGGAGCGGTCCTGAACCAGGACGGCTACGCCGGCGGCTCGGTCAACCAGGCGGCGGTGGCCGGAGCGGACGCCGAGATCGACCAGGACGCCCACGCGGGCGACCGCAGCACCCAGGAGGCAGCACTGGTCTCCGGGACCGTGCGTCAGTCCGGGGCCGAAGAGCAGACGGTCGTCAGCCTCGGCGGCCCGGTCGACTCCGAGCAGACCGAAGGCACGACGCAGGTCTTCACGGGAAGCGACCACGACGACCGCGCGGTCCAAGCGGCCGACTCGGGCGGTTGGTTTAGCAGAGCGCCCGTCGCCGCGGCCGACACCACCTTGGGCGGCGGTAACGACGATTACGAGTACACCGGTAACAACTCCGCTAACCACGTTCGCGTAGACATGCGCAGCGACTCTGGCGTGAGCAACGACAACACCATCAGGATCGACACCAAACGTGGGGACGACACGGTGGTCTTGAAGCTCGACGAAGGCCAGAACCAGATGGACATCGACCTGGGGGCCGGCAACGACCGTCTCGTGATCAAAGAGGGCAACGGTAGCGTGCGTCTCCTGAATCCCGAGGGCGAGGAGATCTATCGCAGCCCCAACTGGCAAGAGGGAGACTCGGTGGCCGACGTGGCTGGGATGGAGCAGCTGAGCGTCTACCGCGACGACGGCACCTTCGTCCGTTGGGACGCAGAGAACGGTCTGCAGGAAGGTCGCGACCCCGGCCAGCCCGGCGAGATGAACCCCTTGAACGCAGCCCGCACCATCCGGGAGTACGCCGGTACCCTAGACACCGCCAACGGGGTTGGCTCCGAGGATGGCATCATCGGGATGGGCGACCTTCGAGCCGCAGCCAACGACCCCAACTCTCCTCCCGAGCTACGGGAAGCGGCCCAGTACGTCTTGGACAACCAAGCCGTGGGGAACGCGCTGGACGCCTCGGGCGGCCGCAGCGATCGGTTCACCATCGACGGCCTGAACAGCTTCATCGACTCCTATGAGACGCGCCCCGGCTATGAAGACGGGCCGATGGACGCCGACCGAGCCGCCCAGGTGCTCAACTATCACGCACCGATCTTGGATTCGGCTACCAACGCCTCTCAGGACTCCCGGATCTCTCCCGAGGACCTCCAGGCCATCGCCAGCGGCGACAATGAAGGGCTGCCGCCGGAGCTGCGGGAAGCGGCCGCCTTCATGGTAGGAAACGAGCAGGCTTATAACAGCGTCGCCAACCAGCACAACGATACCAGTCGGTTCAATCCGTTCAGCTCGGAGACCAGCTTCCTCTCCTTCGACGACCTCGAAGCCGCAGCCCAGGCCGCATCTCAAGAGGTGTGCGTACCCTAAAGGACCGCACCGGCTTAGACGACCCTGAGTAGGCGGTGAAGGGAGCGTCGCAGGCGCCCCTACGGACCGGTGTTGAGAGTTCGCAAGGCCCACTCTGGGTCTTGTAGGAAGGTCAAGTGCTCGATGGCGTTCTGCTCCCGGGCGCTGGTCTGGTAGCGCTGAAAGTCTCGTAGGCTCTCGTCGGATCTATCGAGCTCGTCGTAACACAGCGAGCGCACTAGAAAAAGTAGCGGGTCCTCTACACCCAAGGCTTCGGCGTGGACTAAGTCTTGGACCGCCTCCCCCACGAGGCCCAGATTGTGGCGCCAGAGCCCGCGCAGAAAATGCCCCTTGGGATCCTCCGCCGAGACGGCCGCGCGCGCTGCGTGCTGCCGGTTAGCTTCGGTGGGGACCGCCCGGGCCAAGAGCAGCTGCAAGAGCAGGTCGTTGGGCCGCAGACCGAGCCCTCGTCGGGCCTCGCTCTCGGCCTCCTCTAGCTCGCCCATCTTCACCCAAAGCTCGCCCTTGGAGAGATGCAGCAGAACCCGCTTCTCCGGATCGGTTTCGAAGGCCAACGCCTTTTTCAGATCTTCGAGAGCCTCCCGGTGGCGACCTAATCGGCGGTAAGCGAACGAGCGCATCACCAGGATCGACTCTGGGGGGCAGTCGATGGTGGCCTGGGGCAGGGCGTCGATGGCCGCGTTGAACAGCTCCAGCGCCCGGTGGTAGTCGCCCAACTCCTCGTGGGCCATCCCCAGGCGGGACAGTAGGCTCGATTCGTGGGGGAAGTTCGCGGCGATGGCGGCGGCCGCATCATCGAGCCGTCCGGCCCAGATCAAGAGCAGAGCGTGCTCTACTCGTAGGCGGCGGGACAGCCTGGGGAACGAGTCGAGCACCTGCAAGGCGAGCTCAGGGCGCTCCCGGCGCTTGAGTTCAGCCACTAGCCAGAGCCGTTCGCTGGCGCTCAGCTCGTACAAGGCCAGGGGCGCTTCCCCCGGGCGCTCTTCGAGTAAGGAGTCCAGAAGCGTAGCTATCGGTTTGGAGCGAAAGATGGTTCTATTCCTCCAGGAAGTGTGGCGAAAGCCTGCTATCGCAAACTCAAGCTGATTCTCCCTTCGTCGTACCTTTCGGATCTCCTTAGTGCGGGGCGGTCGAGATCGCCGGATATCTCTGGATATATGATACGCCGAGCTAGCGCGCTCCGGACTCTTCGAACTCTTGCGACCAGAGCGGCTTGAGTCGAATCAAGGGGATCCTCCGATCGGTTCGGCTCTGGTAGGTGGTGTAACCGGAGTAGTAGCGGCAGAACACCGGCCACAGCCGCTCTCGGGTCTCCTCGTCTGCAAGCTCTGCACGGATCTCCCAGCTGTGAGGGCCCAGTTCGACCGAGCCCAGGGGGTTCTCCATCAGGTTGCGAGCCCACTGGGGGGGCTCGGCCTGCCCACCGTAGGATGCCACCACCACCAGATCCGGGCCGTCCGGCAGGCAGAGCAAC
>CAZDLH010000293.1:0-4107 GCA_964505925.1 uncultured Burkholderiales bacterium | reverse complement strand
ATCTGCTGGTTGGCTAGCGCTAATACGGCGTGACGTTCCGCAGGTGGAAGGCCCTTCAGTTTGTCGATGAAGGCCAATACCTTGGGGTCTTGGAGGCAGCGGGCTTGGGACACCCTGAGCGGGTAGAGCAGTTTGCCGCCCCTTTGGTCGTGAAAGAAATCGGAAAGCGGCATTCCGAGAGCGCGAGCCAGCTTCGTGATCACCTCCACCGAGGGGTTGGCGGAATCGTTCTCTATCCTCGAAATGAAGGAAGCGGAGACCCCGGACTTCTTTTCTAACTGCTTGATCGTAAGATTTCTCGCCTTACGGTTGTAGTAGAGAATCTTTCCAAAGCTTTTCTTGGGCTCGCCGATGACGACCACCTCCTATATAGGTTCAACTGCTTGCAGAAAAGAAAAATTCCTGCAGATCGACATCTATCTAGTAAACATTTCTAGGGTGTAGGTGTGTCAACCAGAACTTTCGGAGGGTAGCGGGGTGGGCGAAGCGGTGGGGTCGAGGGAGGGACCGGGGGTATCGTCGTCGTTTTTGGGATCCACTTTGATCGCTTCGCTCGTGCTCTCAGGTAGCTCCACGGGGTTGGTCTTGAAGGTGTCCGGTGGGCTGTGAATCTCGCTCGCTGGACGTAGAATTCTGACTTCGCTTTCGTCGGTCAGCACACCCGCGATGGTGGCGGTCTGAAAGCAGGCGAGGGTACCGCCCAGCACCGCGACCAGTCCGAGCCGGGCGAGGTCGCCTTTCCGTTCCGGTGCGATTCCGCCGAGCCCGCCGATCTGAATTCCGATCGAAGAGAAGTTCGCGAAGCCGCACAGCGCGTAGGTCAGGATCACCACGGTTCTCCCGGTGAGAGGGGGGTTGTCCCCAGAGGTGTCGGCGAGGATGGTGGCCAAGTCCGAGTAGGCTACGAATTCGTTGAGGATCAACTTTTTGCCTAGCAGTTCCCCGGCGACCGCACAGTCGACGACGGGTACCCCCATCAGCCAAGCCATAGGCCAGAACACCAAGCTCGAGATCCAGGATAAGGAGAGCTGATCGAAACCGACAAAGCCGCCCATCCAACCCAGAATTCCGTCGACCATCGCGATCAAAGCGATGAAGGCCAGGAGCATCGCGCCTACGTTGAATGCCAAAGTCAGCCCGACGGCGGCGCCGTTAGCGGCCGCTTCGATGGCGTTGGCGTCGACTTTCTCTACCGATATCTTCACAGCCCCTTTGGTTTTCGGCTCTTCCGTCTCCGGTATCAGGATCTTGGCCATAACCAGAGCGGCCGGTGCGCCCATGATACTGGCGGCCATCAGGTGGCCGGCGATGTCAGGGAAGCTCGACTTCAGAAGGCTCACATAGGCGGCCATCACACCTCCGGCGACGGTGGCGAATCCGCCGGTCATAACGACCATGAGTTCCGAGCGCGTCATCTGGCCGACGTACGGTTTGATCAGCAGCGGAGCTTCCGTCTGGCCTACGAAAATATTCGCCGACACCGAGAGGGTCTCGGCTCCGGAGGTTCCGAGAATTTTGACCATCGAGCGCGCGATCAAGTCCACGATCCACTGCATGATACCTAGGTGGTAAAACAGCGCCATCAGCGAGGAGAAAAAGATGATGGTGGGTAGCACCTGGACCGCGAAGACGTAGTCGCCGAAAGCCTCTGGGTTCAAGACTAAGCTACCGAAGATGAATTTGCTTCCTTCGTTGGTGTAGCCGAGCAGCCGATCGACGACGGTGTTCACCTTGTCGAAGAAGAGGATCCCAGGACGCGTTTTCAACACCAAGATGGCGAACACGAACTGTAGGACGATCCCCATACCGACCAGCTTCCAGTCGATCTTCTTGCGGTTGGAAGAGAAGATGAAGGCGATTCCGACGAAGCCAAAGATACCAAAAAGACTGACCAGTTTTGCTGGGTCCATTACGGTTTGAACCTTTCTCTAACTCGGAGCTAAGCTCGCCCCAGGGTGGAGCGCGACGTCTTGGACTCGACGCGATCAAGCTCGCGTGAGCCGCTACTTTCCCTGGTCACCGAACCCGCCAGCAGCACCTTGCAGCTGGGCGCTAGCTCATCGGTGGCGAGGACTGAGAGTTGAGGGAGAAGCTTGGCTGTCAGCTTGCGGACGGCTCTGCGGGTTCCGGGGTCGGTGATCAGCGCGGTGATGCGCTGAGGGGAGACCTCTTCGAGCCTCTGACAGATCCGCGAACTCAGCTCCTCGGAGACGCTCTCGTACATCGGGTCGTCCGGAGAAAGGTCTAGGTCCGCGAGGCGCTCTTCCCAGTCGGGGGCTAGGGCCAACCCGATCAGTTTGCCCTCCTCGTTCAGGAGGCGGGAGCACAGGAGAAAGCTGAGGGCCTTACGGCATGCCTCGGAGCCTTCGTCCGGTAGCCACCCCCGGTCGAGCGCCTCTCCGGCTATCTCGGAGGTGGTCACCAGATCCTTGATCGGTATGCCTTCGTCGAGCAGATTCCGAAGCACTTTCTGGAGGAAGCGAAGCGACTGGCGCGACTCGAGAAACGGTTCGGCGACTACCGGATGGGTGGCGCTGAGGCGCTCCATTAGGTCGTAGACATCCTGCAGGCCCAACAGGTCGCTGGCCGCCTGGGCCAAGATCGAACGCAGGTGGTGCATCATGAGGGCCAACGGGCCGAGCAAGGTACAGCCCTGGGCGTCCGCTTTCTCTTTCTGGCTGGACTCGATCCACTTCGCCCGGGTCCCTAGGACCGGGTCTTGGGTGACCCAGCCTTCGATGGGATCCAGCTGCTGCGGGGAGCCGATAGCGAAGAGTCGGTCGAGGAAGAGTTCGCTCGAGTAGACGGGTGCTCCCTTGATGCGCAGAATATAGCGGTTCTCTTCCAAGCCCAGATTGTCGTGGACCTTAAGGCGAGGTAGCATCAGCCCCAAGAGCTGAGCCAGCTCGGTTCGCAAGGTCTCCAGGTGATCGAGCAGCGGAGCGCCGTTTTGAGGATCGAGGAGCGGGAGCAGGGCCCGTCCGATCTCTATCTGTACCTGATCGGTAAAGAACGGGATGTCGCTGCCGCCCTGGCCTTGACCGTCGAACTCGACGAGGACCTCCCCTTCGGGGCTCCACCCTTCATTCAACAGCCGCATCAACGCTTGCTGGATCTCGCTTCGCAGAGCGGGATTGGAACCGACATAAAGAAACGACTCTTCGTCGTCCCGAGTTAGTTTTAGAAAGTGTTGACGTCCTCGCTCCCCTCGTCGAAAGGGCAACAGACCGGGAAATTCGTCAGCGACTCGCAGGACCTGAACCTGTAGATCCAGTCCTTCTGCACGGTTTTTACTCAATGGGCTCTCCGTTCGTGGGTTCCTCGAGTTCTGCGGCTTCGAGCTTTTCGGCTTTGAGCAAGAGGGGTCGTTCACCGGTCTTGGCGAGGTCCACCGGGTAGTTCTCCTGGAGGTAGTCCGCAGCTGCTTGCGGGAGTTCTCCTTCGACCACACCGTCGATCGAAAGGAGGCCCGACGGTCGCTCGACCAGCTCCTCGGGGGTCGCTTCCGGCACTAAGACGACCAGCGCGCGTTGGGGGTCCCGAGGAGAAAGCAGAAGAAAGCCCGCACGGCCTTCCAGCCCGTTGGCGCCTAGCTCGGGGCTAACGCTGTAGAGCGGCACTCCCACGACACCTCGAACTTCACCCTGGAGATCCTGATCGAAGTACTCGCCAACCGTAGCGTTCGCCGGGTCGGACTCGGTAGATTCAGGTGGGCTCTGGCATCCTATCGCACCCAAAAGCACGAGGCTGAGTAGGCTAGCTTTTAAGGCATCGAGCGGGCGGGGTAGCCCCCCGAAGACAGAAGCGGGGGAAAAACGACTCTTATTCATAGCGCACGGTTTGCACTCTGGCCGGTATTTCCCTTTGAAGCTTGGGCTTCGCGAGAGGTCGATGGTGCGGAAAAGCGAAAGGTCGGCCCGTGGAAGGGTTCCTATCGTTAGAGCAGGCGGCCGAGCGCTTGGGGACGCCCGCTTCGATCCTGAATCAGGAGATCGAAGCTGGGCGAGTCGTAGCGATCCTTCGAGACGGTGCACCATGGCTGTCTCTAGGCGAGGTGAGTCGCCTCGTTCAAGCCCGAACCCAACAGGAGTCGATGGTGCTCTCCCC
>CAZDLH010000292.1:0-4120 GCA_964505925.1 uncultured Burkholderiales bacterium | reverse complement strand
GCGCTGAGGAGGTGCTTCACGCGTCGCTCCCCTCGATCGAGACGGAGTCGTCCGAAAACACAACTCGGTCGGGACGGTGGAAGGCGAAAGCCGTTCGACCACTGGAGAAAAACATGGCAAAGAAAACCAAGAAGTATCGCGCTGCTCTCGAGCAGTATGACCCTACCGACGCCCTCGATGTGGCCGAAGCCGTAGAGACCGTTTGTAAGGTTGCGTTTGCAACGTTTGATGAGACCGTAGAGATCCATGTCCGGCTCGGCATCGACCCGCGTAAGAGTGATCAGACAGTGCGAGGCACCACCGTGCTCCCTCACGGGACCGGAAAGACCCCCCGGGTGATCGTCTTTACGAAAGGGGATCGCATCAAAGCTGCCGAGGATGCTGGAGCGGACCTCGCCGGGGCTGAAGACCTTATTCAGAAGGTGAAAGACGGCTTCTCCGATTTCGATATCGCAGTGGCGTCGCCCGATATGATGGGGGAGATCGGTAAGAACCTCGGACGCGTGTTGGGTCCTAAAATGCCGAACCCGCGAGCTGGAACGGTCGCACCCGACCCCGCGAAAGCTGTTGCAGAGTTGAAGTCCGGTAAGATTCAGTACCGCGCTGACAAGACGGGCATCGTTCACTGCCCGGTCGGCAAGGTGAGCTTCGGTCCTGAAAAAATCGTCGAGAACCTTAAGGTACTCCTCGAGGCGGTGGTTAGGGCTAAGCCCTCGGCCGCTAAAGGCACCTACCTGCGGACGGTCACTCTGTCTTCGACGATGGGTCCCCCGGTAAAGGTGGATTCTCAGAACGCTAGCGCTTTCGGCGGCCTTAAGTAGCAGTAGCAAACTAGGGTTACCTACAACAAAAGGAGACGAGTCGAACTCGTCTCTTTTTGTCGTTAGAGGGGGTTCTAGAGTCCTCGCATCTTCCGTAAAAGACTGAGGATAAGAGATCGGTTTCGGCTCTTCACTGTTTTGCTAGCGCCGACTCCAGAGCGGCTTACGCCCACTGGACGCAGCAGGCCACCGCCGTTTTGATGTCCGTTTCAGCCTTCCGGATCGCTCTTCCGTAGCGATGATCAGGGGGAGCGTCAAAATCGATGAAAAATCCCTTGGAAACGGCTTGACAGGCTTCGCCTTCATCCTTAATATAGCGGGGCCGGGTAGGTGGCCGAGTGGCTAAAGGCGGCAGACTGTAAATCTGCTGGGTGTACCCCTACGGCGGTTCGAATCCGTCCCTGCCCACCACAAAAACCCCGTTAATACGGGGTTTTTTACTTTCTTGAGAACTTCCATAAGACCGGCGACGTTCGAGGGTCGGATCGTCTCATCAGGGGGCATCTCTCGGCACCCAAAGTAGAACAGAATGCGGAACAGCTTTTCCGGGAGGCCTCTCGAGGTGAGTCACTCACCCAAGGCCCGCTGCCGGTGTGACAGCACCAGAACAGGGCATGGCGAGTGAGAACGCATTCACTCGTCGAAGAGCACTTTTAAGCACCGGGTCACCGACAGCAGATCGGCCCAGTGTTTTTTTTGCGGTGATCGATGGGGTAGGGGAGTTACGGTCCCTTCGGATGGGGGTGAGTGTCCGATTCTGCTCATTCCGTGCGAGCTCGGTATAGCCCAAGAGGATACCATAGGGCGATGAGCTCCATCTTAGATCTCTTTATTCTAGACTCAGAAATAAAGCGGCCCCGACATATCCGAAGCCTTTCGATGGCAGCCGGAGTCGACCGCACACCGATAACTAAGTCAAACTGGAGGAAAGAGTAATGAGAAACAGCATTTTTAGTCCGCGAGCCAAGATGATGGCCGCCACCCTTTGTGGGGCCGGCGTACTCGCGATAGGGGGGCTATCCCTCGACAGAGCTGAAGCGCAAAATACAGCCGAGGAGATGGCCGACGAGCCTAGGACTCAACAAAACGATATCGCCAAGGTTCAGCAGACCGGGGAGAACCCCCCAGTCGATGCTCCCAGGCTAGACCTCGGTCAGACGGAGTTCGACGTAGAACTGGTAAGAGACTTGGGTGCAGAGATGGCATTGGTGACCGCCCAAGACCGGGAGTTCTTAGTGCCCCAGTTAGCTCTGGTTAGTCGAGCTGAGCAAGCCGAGGTGAACGAGGAGCCCCTCTCGGTCGATGCCGAGTCCGAGCGGGCTCAAGAGTTGGAGTCCGAGCGGGCACAAGAGTTGGAAGATGGGCGAGTCCATAGCTCGGCCTGGGAACCCGGTGACGACCTGCGGTTCGAAATGGCCTTAGAGAATGTGGAGCTGCTCGCTCACGAGAATGAGCTATTGACTCTGAGGACGGCGAGCGACGACATTGTCCAGGTTCCGACCGGGGCTCTAGCCGATGAGCGAATCCAGGAGATGGTCGTTAGATTTGGGGATTCCGATTCAGAGATGCAGGAGCACTCGCTGAGCCAGATCATCGAAGAAGAGCGGCAGCTCGCTTTCTTCGAGACGCTGTCTAGCGACCTGCCGACCGTCGGTGCCGTCGGGGTTATCTTGAGCACCGAGGGGGACCGAACGGTGCTAGCTTCTATAGGGAACGACGAGATCGAACTCCTGGAAGTTCCCCCGGCTTTGCAAGCAGGCCAGGCAGTGACCTGGAGAACGCTCGAAGATTCGCGATTGGACTTCGACCCGCTGGGAGCAGCCCCGATGATGGTCGAGTACGAGGAGTTCGTGATGAACGGTCGACTCATGTCGAAAGCGGATGGCACTATCGTCTTGGAGAACGGCGAGTCGATGCTTATCGTGCCCAGTGAGTTGACCCTTAGAACCGGCGGAGAAGAGCGCAGCCTCACCGAGCTCGAGCTCGGCACGGACGTCGCTGTGACCGTTCCTGAAGGTCGGTCCGAGGTGCTGGTGGCTCTCGGCGAGACCGTGGTCGTGAAGACCGCAGCCGGAGCCGTCCAGATACCCCGAGAGCAGCTGGAGGGTAACCTCGTCAGCGGCGACCTAGAACTCGACGAGATGAGGTCTCAGGCCGTGGAGCTGGAGCATCTCAACTCGGACCAGAGTTGGGAAGGGGTGGTCCTCGGACGCGATGAGGCGGTACTCCTAGCTCGGATCGAAGGCGACTCGGTCACCGTGGTCGCGGTGCCCCAGTCCCTATTCCCCGAGGATCTAAGGGAAGGTCAGAGAGTCGAGATCGACTCTGAGGGGCGCGAGATCACCGTGCTCAACTCTTCGAACTTCAAGGCGACAGCCCAAGAGAACGAAAACTGATCTAGCTAAGATGCTCTCGAGGCCTCTCGCTTTCGTCGAGGGGCCTCGAGCTCATTTGGCCCATCGAACCTCTCGTCTTTAGACTCCACGCTCGGCTCTTCCCAGCAGGTGGAGTTTTTCTGATAGGGGCCCGAGATGGGCACCCGGATCGTTAAGCGCGTCTACTTTACTTTGTAAAGTAGAATAGTTAGACTCGGGAGGTGGACGTATCGCGCGCGCTAGATCAGCTTTCGGAGATCCATCAGCATCTGTCCCGAACGGAGTTCTACCGGGGCTATCGTTCTCGAACGGTGGCCGCTACCGGCTTTCTTGCGATGCTCGGCGCCGCCTACTGGGAGTGGTCGTCCGGTTCGGGCGACCAGATCAAGACCGTTCTCTTTTGGGTGATTCTAGCCGTCTTAATTTTGACTATCGTACTGGTAGATACGGCTTGTGACTACCGGGGGTACACGAAACCGCAGCGACGGACGACCAAGGCCACCTTGGGTCAGTTCATCCCCACTCTACTCGTCGGCGGGGCGGTGACGCTCGGGCTCTTGCAGCGACCCGAAGCGATCGGGCTTCTCCCGGGACTATGGTCGATGCTGTACGGCCTCGGGATCTTCTCGTCGCGGCCCTATCTGCCCCAAGGGGTAGGCTGGGTCGGGCTTTATTTTATCCTTTGTGGGTCGGTGCTCACCTGGTACTCCGGGGGCGGGTTTAGCCCATCTTGGGTGATGGGTGGCGTCTTCGGGTTCGGACAGCTCGGACTGGCGGCGGTTCTATATTTTAATCTCGAAAGGAGATCGTAGTATGTCGAGTGATTCAGCGCGGTTCGCCTACGAGGGGCTCGACCGTGTTCTGCACGAGAAGGCTCGTTTGGGGATCCTAACGTCTCTTCTCACCCATCCAGAGGGGCTGATC
>CAZDLH010000291.1:0-4145 GCA_964505925.1 uncultured Burkholderiales bacterium | reverse complement strand
CCGAAGAATGTCTTCGATATGGTCGAGACTGAACAGTTTGCGAAACGCTCCCTGCTAGTACTGTGCCTTGGGCTTATCGTCTGCGGCTTCTTACTATCGGGGTGCAGTCTCGATACCCGAAGTCGGGCAAGCTTCGAGCAGGCCTATCAGAGTAGGGAGGAGCTTCGGGACCTTCTTCAGCAAGAGTCCCAGAACGCTACCCGAGAGACCGGGGACACGGCCTCGCTTAAACAGCGGTTCGATGAAAGCGTAGGTATGAATATTAGCTCTCCGGATGCTCACAGGGAGAACTGGTTAAGAGCGAATCCGCTTCCGTCGGTGAAGGCCTCCGAGGTAGCTCCGCTTCAGACAAGCGAGTTCAGTCCACGTCAACTCGAGCGACTCGAGCGCATAGAACAAGAGATCGAGACTGCCGAGAAGCAGCTAGAGTCAGCTCAGAGAAGTTTGAATACTTTCCGCTACTATTCGCATCACACCGAGGGTGTGGACTAAGAAGCGCTGACCTAGGCTAGGCTCGATTTTTCGCTCGGAAGACCCACTCGGCTCTCAAAGCTCTCAAAGAGGATAGCGGTAGGTCCCTTAGATGCTTCGAACACCAGGAAGCTCACCGTACAGGTGATGAAGCTTGGGTAGGGCAGCACCGCGACCCGAGGGAACCCGAGGCGCCTACTTTAGCCACAGCGGCTTTCTACGATCCTATAGAGTGCTCGTGACGATTCACTCCGCTCGCTCTTGCTCGGCCTCGGTAGTGGCTACCGGTCTATCGTCTGCTGAGTCCGAAGTCGGTGTACGGTCCTGAGAGTCTAGGAGCGAGCCGGGCACTGGCTTGCCTTTGGGTGGACCGAAGAATCGTTCTGTTGCTCCCTGGATACCGGCGTAGAGCACCGGGATAAGGAAGACACCGAGAAGGGTCGCTACCAACATTCCAGCGGCCACGGCCGTGCCCAAGGAGCGTTGGCTCGCCGCACCAGCCTCGTGAGCTAGCGTCAGAGGAACAACTCCAAGAATGAAGGCGAAGGCGGTCATCAGGATCGGTCTAAAGCGCAGCTGAGCGCCCTTCAAGGTGGCTTCTTTCAGTGAGAGATCCGTACGCTCGTACTGTTCCTTAGCGAACTCTACAATCAAAATGGCGTTCTTGGCGGCTAATCCGATGAGAGCGATAATCCCTATCTGGACATAGACGTTATTGTCGTGGCCGGCTAGTACTGTACCCAAGAGGGCGCCCAGAACCGCGGCCGGTAGTCCTAGTAGAACGGAAAAGGGTACCGACCAGCTTTCGTACTGGGCGGCGAGGAACAAGAACACGAAGATCAGCGCCATAATCAGGATCTGGCTCTGCTGACCAGCCGATAACTTCTCTTGGTATGCGGTGCCCGTCCACTCGATTCCGAAGCCAGTGGGGAGCACTTCGGAAGCTAAACGCTCCATAGTGGCCATCGCTTGGGATGAGCTGTAGCCAGGCGCTGGTCCTCCATAAACCTCGGCGTTCCGATAAAGGTTATATCTCTGGAGAGCGTCGGCACCGATCTCTTCGTGCACGGTTACGAGTGTGGACAGTTGAATCATGTCGCCCGCTCTAGAGCGGACGTAGAGGTTTTCGATATCTTCTGGATTCCTGCGGTATTGAGCCTCCGCTTGGACGTAGACTCTCCAAGTGCGACCGAATCTATTGAACTGGTTGACGAAGAGCCCGCCTAGGTTGAGCTGGAGCGTGGCGAAAACGTCAGTGATCGAAACCCCCAGGGATTTGGCTTTGACTCGATCGAGTTCGACTCGGATCTTAGGGAGATCGGTAGTGAAAGGACTCATGACCCCCTGTAGACTCGGCTCTTGGGAAGCGGCCTCGACGAGGAGGTCCGTCGCCTGCTTCAGATCCTCCGGGGTCTGACCTGAGCGATCTTCTACCTCGAGTTGGAATCCTCCTGAGTTGCCCAGCCCTGGGATGGGCGGTGGGTTAACCGGGAAAACTATCCCCTCGGGAAGGCGCTTAAACTCTCCCGCAAGGCTGCGGATTATACCGCCGGCTCGAGTCTCTTCGGTCTGGCGCTCCGACCAGTCCGTGAAGACGAGGATAAAAGATACTTGGTTGGACCCGTTCGCTCCCGTGACCACGTTCATCCCACCTAGAGTTATGACGGTTTGGATTCCGTCGGTGGTCATAGCGATCTGCTCTACTTCTCGAGCGAGCGTGTCGGTACGCTCTAAAGAGGCGCCACTCGGGAGGGTGGCTCCCACAAAAATGTAGCCGTTGTCTTCATTAGGGATGAATCCTCCGGGCACTTTTTGGTTGAGCAGGTAGACCGAACCGAACAGCGCTATAACCATGATGAGGCCTACACTAACGCGGCGAAGCAAGAATCCTACCGCTCTTCCGTAGGCGGAGCTCACCTTGTCGAAGATCGAGTTGAAGGCTCGAAGATACCAGCCTAGGGGACCTCGCATCTCTTTTCGAGGCTTCAGGAGAAGCTGGCAGAGTGCAGGGGTCAAGGTGAGCGCGACGATCGCTGAAAGCACAACCGAAACGGAGAGGGTGATGGCGAACTGCTGGTAGAGTGTACCGGTCAATCCTCCCATAAAGGCTACGGGGACGAAAACCGAACACAGGACCAAAGCGATAGCTATGACCGGGCCCGAGACCTCAGCCATGGCGCGCTCGGTCGCTTCGAGTGGTGTCGCCCCATGTTCTATGTGGTGTTCGACTGCTTCCACCACGACGAGCGCGTCGTCGACGACGATTCCGATAGCGAGTACGATCCCGAAAAGCGTAAGGGTGTTGATAGAAAAACCCATCGCTGCGAGGACCGCGAAGGTGCCGATCAAGGAGACGGGCACGGCCACCATGGGGATGAAAGTGGCTCGGAAGTTTCCGAGGAAGGTGAAAATGACCAGAACGACTAGAATGAAGGCGTCTCTGAGAGTCTTCATCACTTCGTGAATGGAGGCGTTTACAAAGGTGGTGGAGTCGAAAGAGATCTCGTAGTCCACCCCCGGAGGAAACGTTTCTGAGAGGATATCCATCTCGGACCTTACCTGTTCGGCGAGGTCGAGTGCGTTGGCGCCCGGAAGTTGGTAGATAAGGATCGGGATGGATGCGGCCCCGTTTCGGCGGCCGAAGGAGCTGTAGCTTTGAGAGCCTAGCTCGGTCCGAGCGACATCCTTGACCTGTAGGATCTGGTTGGCTTCATTGGCCTTCAGGACCACATCCTCGAACTCTTCGGGTAGCTCCAAGAGGCCTTTCACGGAGACCGGATACTGAAACTCAACCCCGGGCGGCTGAGGTGGGGCGCCTATCGTTCCGGCAGCAGCTTGAACGTTCTGTTCACGGATAGCGCTCGCTAGATCCGAAGCGGTAAGACCTTTGCTCGCCAGGTTGTCGGGCTCGACCCACAGTCTCATGGCGTAATCGAGTCTTCCTACTGGGATGTCCGCTGAGCCTACTCCGGTGATTCTACCTAAGGGGTCGAGAAGGTTGATCGCTGCATAGTTAGAGAGGAAGAGATTGTCTCGGGATTCGTCCGGCGAGAAGATGCTGATCACCATCAAAAACTGTGTAGACTGCTTCTGAACTGTGATCCCGTTCTGCACGACGTCGGGGGGTAGAGTCGTGGTGGCCCGATTTACACGGTTTTGTACATCGACGGTCGCGAGATCCGGGTCTCGCCCGACCTCGAAGGTCACGGTCAGCTGATAGGTGCCATCGTTTCGGGATTTGCTCGTCATGTAGAGCATCCCCTCGGCACCGTTGACTTGCTGTTCTATCGGAGCGGCGATAGTTTTCTCCACCGTGCTCGAGTCGGCACCCGGGTAGGCGCAGGTCACCTGGACCGTAGGTGGGACCATATCGGGAAACTGCGAGATCGGGAGGGTGGGGATCGCTAGAAGGCCAGCGATCGTTATGAGTAACGAGATGACGGTGGCTAAGACGGGGCGGTGTATAAATTTCTGTGCGAACATCTCGTTAGCCGTCGGCCTCAACCGACACGACCATCCCAGGCTTTACGCGGCCGGCTCCTTCGGTGATGACCCGGTCTCCCGCGTGAATTCCAGAGTTCACTATATAGAAGTTCTGATATCGGGCACCGAGCTCCACCTCTTTCTGCTCCACCTTATGGTCCTGGTCTACCACATAGACAAAATAGCTGGAC
>CAZDLH010000290.1:0-4150 GCA_964505925.1 uncultured Burkholderiales bacterium | reverse complement strand
CCTCGTCCGCCCGAAGCGCTTCGGACCAAGGCTGTCCCTCGGATATACCAGGACCGGGCCGAGAAGACTTTCCAGTGAGGGTGGAGAAACCAAAGATGAGGGTATACGTTCCACGGAGTGAAGCCGCTGGGTCAGCCCTTACCCTTTAGCTCCTCGCCCAGGCGAACTGGAGAAGCGGTCGGTCGGAGGTGACATCGATGGACGACGAACTGATGTTCTATATAGAGGAGCCGTTCGAGATCTGCCTGGAGGACCCGCTCTTCCGGGCGAGTTTCGTACACTTTCTGGTGGCGGAGCGCCGCTTCGAGCAGGCGGTCGAGTTCGCACTTCCGCTGGTCGGCACCACGGAAGAGGCGTGGTTTCTCTACGCTCGGGCCTGGTACACGTTAGCCCACGGCCAGATCGACGAAGCCCTAGAGCTATATCGGACGGCCGAGGAGCGAGGATCCGACTTCAACTGGTTCGATTTCCGAGCTTCCTTCCACTTCGACGACGAGGGCGCTCCCCTACCGGTGTTCCCTTTCGTGAGCCCGCTAGACTATCCGGACGCCCACGAGCCGTTTCTTTTCGAAGGCTCCTACGTCTTCAAGATCGCCGACATGCTCAGGGAAGGGGACTGGCCGAAAGCCCTCAGAACTCATCGCCGCGCCAAGAAGAAGACCTTAACCTTAGCCGAGGACCTCTCGTTCTGGATCGAGCAGGTGCTCCACCTCGACTTCCAAGGGGCCCGCACGGCCTTAAAAGGGATGTCGCTTTTCACCGTCGAGCGGGACGAAGCCCTCCGCTATCTCACCGTCCTCTTCTCATCCGATGATCACCTCGAGGCGGCTCTAGAGATCTTCTGGCGCCTGAAGACCGACTGGGGTCCCAACGTGGCCCTCTCGGAAGTCGTAGCCTATCTCCAGTACCTACTGAGCAACGACGAGGAGACCATAGAGGCTTGCGAAGAGTGCCTAGCGGTGGACCCTTCCTCCGTGATCGCAGGCAACCTCCGGGCTCTCCTCCTCAGCGAGAAGGGTCACCTGTTCGCCGCAGACGACCAGTGGCAGCGAACGCTCGCCCTCAACCCCGAGCGCGGAGCCACCTATCTGGTGATCGGGTGGCAGGCTCTGCTGTTGGGGCAAGACGGGGTCGCGATGCGGTATTTCCTAGAAGCTTCGCACCTGGGCGACAATCCGTACGCTGCCATCAAGAGCCTCGGGTTCGGACTGCGGTACGCCGGTTTCAGCGGCGAGTAGGCTCAGGGGCCCTCGGGCTAGGACTTACCCGCGACAAAGATCCCTCGGCTGAAAGTGAATGTGCGGCGCCCCTCGAGCTCGACTTCAGGCTTGAGATGAGACTTCGCCACGTCGCTTGTCTGGAGACTATCCCAGAGCTCTTCGGCTCGTTCTTGGGAAACCGACTGCCTGGCGCACCACTCTTCGAAATCCAGCCGGTAAGGGCAGACGGCTTCGAACTGAACTGCGAACCCGTTGCTCCCGAACAGTTCGCGCCACTCGAGCGCCGTCAGGGTGTGACGGTGGCGCGGATCTCGAGCTTTTTCGAAACTGAAGAGCCACTCCTGGAAGGTTTGGGGGTCGGTTTCGGCCAGATTATCGATCACGAGAAGGTGCCCTTGCCCCTTTAGCACTCGCCCGGCCTCGGAGAAGAAGGCATCGAGATCTCCGATGTGGTGAGCCGCCATGCGGCAGACGACGAGGTCGAAGGTTTCGTCATCGAACGGCATCGCCTCGCCACTGCCCGGAAGAAACCGGCAGCCCAAGGACAGCCGATCCGACTCCTCCTGGGCTAAAGCGAGCATGTCTGGGTCCGGTTCGACCCCGAAGAGATGAGCCTGCTTCCGGGCGAAGTAGAACGAGGAGTGACCGGCTCCCACCCCCACATCCAGAACGGACAGCCCTTCCACGTCCGGCAAGGCTTCGCCGGCGAGTTCGAGATCGGAGAGCCGAGTGAAGGAGGGGCTGTCGAGATAGAGTTCAGGTCGGTCGGTAAAAGGTTCTTGCATGGCCACCCCCTTTCCCCGAAATGAAAAAGGGCCCCTCCCACGAGGAGCCCTCTTTACGTCGCGCTAGGCGATTAGAAGAGTCGCGGGGGAAACATCGGCATACCGCCCTGATTCCCGTAGTTGATGTTGATGTTGACCGGCCCGTTGAAAACGTTGCCCATCCCCATTCCACCGCCCATTCCAGGCATTCCCATGCCCATTCCGCCGCCCATTCCGGGGATTCCCATTCCGGGCATTCCCATGCCCATTCCGCCGCCCATTCCGGGCATTCCCATTCCCATGCCCATTCCGCCGCCCATCTGCATCATCTGCATCATCTGCATCATCTGCATCATCTGCATCATCTGCATCATCTGCTGCTGCTGCTGCGCCTGGGCTAGCATCGCCTGGTTAGCTCCGGATCCCATACCCATACCGCCACCCATTCCGGGGTAGCTAGGCGGGAAGCCGTAGGGGGGAGCCATGCTCTGGTTGTGCGGTCCGTACTGTCCCATTGCGTGATGGCAGCCGCAGCGAGCCTGGTTGCGGGGAGGGTTGTTACCGATGAGACCGCCGATAGCGGCTCCGATGGGGATACTCAAGCCGCCCGTGAAAGGAGCCAGGGCCAGTCCGGCCAGACCGCCGATGAGAGCACCGGAGCGCCCCCCGCGGTTGCCGAGCACTTCGCCGACCTTCCCGAAGATTTTGTCGGTGAACCCGCCCACCGCTTTCCCAACGGCGCCGCCGACTTTCGAGCCGCCGATAGCTCCGAGAACTCCACCGACGAGCGTGCCGACACCAGGTAGAATAGCTGTTCCTGCGGCTGCTCCGGCGAGTCCTCCACCGAGCGCTCCGCCAATTCTTCCGACAAAATTACCGATCGAACGAAATAGACCCATTTTTTGATTCCTCCAGACGAACTTTCTCTCTACGCCCATTTTCACACACCTTTTGGCGGCGTCTAGGGGTCTCACCAATATTTACACTCTGTTAACATTTATATTCTTTCCCGGCCTCCTCGGGCTGACCGCCCTTCGCCCAACAGTAGGGCTAGTAGTATACGACGGGTTGAAGCTGTGGGCTCCGAGACGACCTCACTACCCTGGCTGCGCCCAGAAGCGACCCGTCAGCGAGGGGATGGACCAGGAGGCGGAGCCCCGATGCCGTAGCAGCAAGAGTAGATAGAGTCGACCCGTTCAACAGAAAAGGAGCCCACATGAGATATCTCCACACCATGGTTCGCGTCTCTGACATCGAAGAATCGCTGCGCTTTTATGGCGAGCTTTTAGGAATGCGGGAAGTCCGACGCACCGAGAACGAAAAGGGGCGGTTCACCCTGGTCTTTCTGGCCGCTGCCGACGACGCCGAGCGGGCCCGAGCCGACGCCTCTCCCCTTCTAGAGCTCACCTACAACTGGGACCCGGAGGAGTACTCCGGCGGAGGGAACTTCGGGCACCTCGCCTTTCGGGTCGGCAACATCTACGAACTGTGCCAAAAACTCCAGGACGCTGGCGTCACCATCAATCGACCACCGAAAGACGGCTACATGGCGTTCGTGCGCTCCCCCGACGGGATCTCCATCGAACTGCTCCAAGAGGGGGAACGCTTAGAGCCCGCGGAGCCCTGGAAGAGCATGGAGAGTACCGGCACCTGGTAGCCCCTTTCTCGGAAGCCCCCTCGCGCCCCCGCCCGATACCTTCGGACTACGGGCCCCTAGGGGCTACACCGTACAGCACGGTTTAAGCATTGGCTGAACGGACAAAAGATGATAGGGTGCCCATGCGGTAGCGCAGCGACGTTGCCCCCTATTAACCTATGGAAAACACGGTCTTACTGCTCGGTTTGAACCACAAAACCGCTCCCGTTCAGATCCGGGAGCAGTTTTCCTATGCCCCAGAACAGGTGAGTGAACTGCTCCAGCGGCTACGGGGACAGACCGAGCTCAAAGAGTGCGCGGTTCTCTCGACCTGCAACCGGACCGAGTTTTACGCGGTAGCCAAGGGCAAGAGTTCGGCGAGAGAGGCGATGGAATCGCTCAAGCTCTTCTTGGAAACCCATCGCCAAGGCGAAGCGGTCCCGGGCGAAAGCCACCTGTACAGCCAGCACGGCACTCCCGCCATCAACCACCTCTTCTCGGTATCCAGCGGCCTCGACTCTCTGGTCATA
>CAZDLH010000289.1:0-4174 GCA_964505925.1 uncultured Burkholderiales bacterium | reverse complement strand
GTTGGCGCCCGTCGTTGGACTCACCGTGAGAACCTTTCGGTTTCATTGGGACGCTCCTCAACAACAGACGCACTACGCCCAGGTCGAGATGCAAGACGGGCGCTTCCTTACCTTACTCGAGGGGAGCGATAGTGTGGAGGTGCGTCGACTGATCCACCAACTAGCTCGGCCGGTTCCGGTCGAGATCAGCTTTCAAAACATCGACCTCTACCGGGGCAAGGAGCGGATCCGATGGGAACTAGGTCCTCGTCTTGTGGAGCCCGCCTTGAACTGAGGCGGTGAAGGTTTGCTAGACCGTCGGAGTGGGCTCGCCCTACCTTTGATCTCCCCAGAGGGAGGAATGCGGAAGCTCGGAGCGCATCATGGTCCATCACGATGCTAGGCGGTAGGTCGTTTCAGCCGAGCATCGAAAGTAGGGGATAAGAGATGGCGTCGGCACAAGTAGCACAAAGTTGGCTCGGACAGTTCGGGGAGACGTTCTCCGAGAGGTTGTCGTCCGTTCTCAAGGCAGAGCCGACGACCTTGCTCAAAAGAGCCCAGGCGGGGGACACCGAAGCTGTCGAGCGCTTGATCGAACTGTATCAAGATAGTATCTATGCGATGGCTATCTCGTTCACCCGAAATCAGCATCAGGCTGAAGACCTCGCTCAAGAGGCCTGGATCCGCGTTCTCAGGGGGCTCCCGAAGTTTCGGCACGACTCTAAGTTTTCAACCTGGCTCTACCGAGTGACGATGAACACCTTCCTCAACGCTTATCGAGCATCCAAGCGAGAGCAGGAGGTCGTGGGCCATCTCACCGTGGTGGATTCCGAGCGGCTGCCCAGTGAAGGGGGGAGGGTCGAGACCCACCTCGACGTGCAGTCTGCAGTCAGAGACCTCCCTATTGAGTTTCGCTCTGTTGTGCTCTTGAGATTCGTCGCGGACCTCTCCTATAAAGAGATCGCGGCGGTCCTCGACGTGCCGCTCGGCACGGTGCAGTCCCGCTTGAATCGCGCCTTGGACAAGCTCAACGGGAGGTTAGGTCGGACGGGCTATCGGTTCGATGTCTGAAGAGTCCGCCCGCTTGGCCTTCGATCGTCCTCCTCGCGGAAACCTTCGCTTTCGGTTCGACCTCCCGCGCCCTCCGACGTAGACGCAGCTCGTTATGGATTGGCGGTTGCGTACCCTTCAGTTAGCGATCTTACTGATGACGCTAGCCCTCATTGTGGCCCCCCCGCTCTCTCAGCTCCGCACCGAGACGGTCAAACTCGAGACGGCCGAGCGTCAAAGACGAGAGCACCTAAGCTCACTGAGGGCCCAGCTGGTGGCAGACCGGATCTCGCAAACATCCTATCAGCTGATGGTCGAAGAGTTCGCGTCTTTGACGGGGCTCGACCACAGTAGGGTTGAGTCCGTAGACGCTTCGATCGCGGTAGGCCGTTTCGTGGACGAGGTTCAAAGTAGGCTTCGAGACGGGGAAGGGGGCGCGTCGGTCTCTCTCGATTCCATATCTACAGGGCCTTCGTTCGACTTTAAGCCCTTCGCGAGCCGCGAGTTTCGAATGCACGTCCGCGGCACCTTCTTCACACTGCCCGGTTTTATGCATCTGCTCACCGAAGTCAGTCGTGAGCAGAAGATCGCGGTTTCGGTAGGGGTGCTCTCGTTGACGGCAACAGAGGAGACTCAAAGGAACGGCAGGCTTTCCATCGTGGTTCCGGTACGGGCCTATGTCTTGGCCCAGTAGGAGTAAGAGGGAGTAGGTGAGCAGTAGAGCTTTTTCTGTCGGCTACGGAGTCATTGAGCTCTTCGTTTTCGCGGGCTTCCTCGCTTCGTTGTCCCTCGGTATGGAGGGCGCTTGGGGGTTCTGGACGGGTCTTGTGTTCTATCGGACCATCTGGCTGGCTGTCGTGTGGGGGGAGGCTCCTTCGGTCACCCTTAGGGGTTGGCTCGAGCGGATCTTAGCAGCGGTGTGCTACCAGTTACCGTTTTGGTTTACCGCTCTTGCGGTTCCATTGAGTCCGATCCAGGCCGAGCTAGCCAGTTCGGCGCTAGCCGTTCAGATGGGTGCCATCCTTCTCTTAGCGGTTCTTAGGATGGGGGCTCCGTGGGGGAACTGGACGCTGCTCATACTCTTTTGGGCTCTAGGGGTTTTTCTACTGGATCGAGGCGTCAGAGAGTTGGAGTGGCTGTGGTTGGCTCTCCCGATCAGCTTGGCGCTCGTGGGCGTTCCTCTCCAGCCGTCTCCTAGGCTCTCCTCTGTGGAGGCTTGGTGGCTAGGAGGGCTGGTCGCGATCGGCTGGGCGTCGGTAGTCTGCATGAAAGCTCTCGGCCCGACTTTGGAGAGGGTCAGTGAGAGCATCTTGATACCGTGGCTGTGCGTTTGGTGCGTTGCGTCGGTCTTAGTGCGAGGACGCCGATTCGATCTTTTGGGTCAAAGCGATCGTATCTGGAGCGGTTTTTCTATAGACGGGGGCGGTCGGGGAGTCTTGCTGGTGCAAGCTCAAAGAGTCCGAACTGTTGCGCTTTTCGGCTTAGGGTATCTCTATTGGACGTTTTGGGATTTTCCATCGTTGGTAACGGGCGGGCTTTTCGTTTTCGCTGTGGCCCGTGCAGCGATGGTCGCCTCGAACTCGCACCTCGAGAGGGTAGCCGAGCAAACGAGTTGGCTGTTGGTGGCCGATCTCGTTCTCTTCACTCTGGTGTGGTTCGTCGTCCACCGGGGGGGCGAGGCGGAATGGTTCGCGGGAGCCGTGATCCTGTCGGCTATGGGGACGCTCTTTTGTCGAAGAGCTGTCAGCGACAGGGTCGTGGTCGGGGGGGGGCGCAGCCGCAACGAGCGCGCGGAGCTCGGGGATACTCTCCGGCGCGATCTGGCAGCGCGAGCCCCAACGGGACTGGCCGAGCGCATAAAGAGCTGGAGCGCCCCTGAGGTGGAGATCACCGAAGACCTACAGGCCAGAGCGCCCTCGGGTTTTAAGGCGAGACTACTGGATCGAATACGTAGTTCAAGTGAGAACCATCCGACGGTAGGGGAGCGCGACGGTCCCGAGAGGGACTAAGAGAGAGGTCAGCTGGACGCGGGGGCCTTCTCTTCATTGGCCATCGCAGCTTGAATGACGGCATCATAAGTCTGCATATAGACGGCCACCGCTTCCTTCGGGTCCTCGATGTTCCGGTTCCGGAGTAAGGCTGGGGTCAGCGCTAGGGCGATCGTTACAAATTGGGCGTGTACAGTTTGCTCATCCACAGGAGCGCACTTCGAAGACGGGCAGGCGCTTCCTTCTTCGGAATACGGATCCGATCGGGGCTACAGCGAGTATGTCGAGCTACTACCGAGTCGGTGGACGCGGCGGACCTTCTCGATCTCGAGGGCCAACTCTTCGAACTTTGCGTCTTGCATGAAAGGCTTGGGTAGTTGAATGAAATTTGCACCGTCGCTCAGCATCATCACTTTGAGGAGCCCGTTATCTCCGGGAGGGCTGTACGCCATCCGAGCGGCGTCGAGCGTCAACTCGAGGTTTCGCCCTTGGTAGCTCAAGCGGCGGGCCTCTAAGACAACCTTCTGGCCAGTATAGCGATGGAAGATGAGTCCAACGGCCGCGATGAGGGTGAAAGATACGACTATCGGTAGTCCCGTGAAGACATAGCGAGAGGGATCAGATTCGTGAAAGCGCGTCATGGCGTCGAGTGCGAAATAGAAAACGAGAATAGAAGACATAATGACGGGGCTCGCCAAAAGAAACGCTTTGGGCGTCAAAGTGGTTTTGAATTCTCTGGCCTGGACGTTTTCTTGCATCTGGCTAATGGAACGCTCCGCTCGGTCGTAGTTGCCATATACCGGTTCACTCGTACCGCTCACCTCTCTTTATACCCAGCTATAAGGTTCTCGGACAGAGGACTTGGAGAAGAGGTGGAACGGTTGAAGAACGAAAATGCGACCGCCGAAATGACGGTCGCATCTTATGGATTCTGAGCAGCTTCCGCTAGAGAAGGCTCGGGTTTTTTAGAAGTCTAGGTGGGGAGATCCGTTCCAGCGGTGGGTTAAGAACTCTCGCGTCTCATCGGTTCGATCGACCCGACGTTCGGTCTTGGTGATCTCACCGTTGGCGTTAGCCCAGATCTTGTAGGTTCCGCCGGCATCCCTGAAGGTGAACAAGGTGCTGTTCCCTTGCTGGCTCACCGCCGGCTGCCCGAG
>CAZDLH010000288.1:0-4187 GCA_964505925.1 uncultured Burkholderiales bacterium | reverse complement strand
ATGGCACCGTCGGTAGCTAACGCACTCGGTTTTTTCTAGTCGCCGCTAGACCCGGCGCCCCATCCCTGGGGCGACGAGGTGACAGAAAAGAGTCTCGGATCGCAGAGCGGTCCGAGACTCTTTCTTTTGCTCTATGAGACTGGAGTGCGACGCCTTCCGACAGCGCTCGAAAAGGAACTCAGGTATCCAGCGGGTTCCCCACCTGCGCTCGCTCCCACACGGCGGCCTCGCCAGTCGGGAGCCCGACCACCAAAGTGTCGATCAGACCTGAAAACAGTCCCACCTCTACCACCCCCGGAACGCCGAGAAGCTCGAGTTCCAAAGCCTGGGGGTCGGAGATCGATGCGTAGGGACAGTCGGCGATCAGGTTCCCGTTATCGGTCTGAAAGAGCTCACCACTGTCCGTCCTCCGGAGTCGTGGGCTGCCGTCGCACAGGGCGACCTCGCCCAGCGTTCGGACGGTCCGTTCGGCACCGAACGGTACCAACTCCACGGGGACCGGAAAGTCGGACCCCAAGAGTGAGACGAGCTTTGTGGGATCCACTATGATCACCACCTTCCGGCTATAGCGGGCCACCATCTTCTCTCGGAGAAGTGCGCCGCCCCCCCCTTTCACCATAAAACCCCGCTGGTCCACCCTATCGGCCCCATCCAGGTAGACATCGCTGCGCAACTCCAGAGTCGGCTCGTCCTCCCCTGCCAGCGACAGCCCGTAGGCCTCCGCCTTCCTTGCGGTCTGTCGAGAGCTAGGGACCCCGGGTCCCGGTCTCTCCTGTGGAGGGCGCGAAGCTAAGCGCTCTAAGAGACAGGCCACCGTGGATCCGGTTCCCAGTCCGACTATAGAGCCGGGCGGGATCATAGACGCGGCGGCCTCGGCCGCAGCCTGCTTAGCCCGCTGCTGGTCCGCCGGAGCGAGACCCGTATCACTGTACTTTGCGAAAAACTCTCCGAGAATCATACTCACCTTCTCCTGCGAAAGCGCTTGTTCCGACTCCGGTGGTCAGACCCTCCGAAGCTCTCCTTTGGCTCGTTGCTACCGCGCTCGCGCGGTGCGCCTCGGTGCTCTTCCCACTGCTCTCGCCACCAGGCGGCGGCCTCGAGGTCTTCGTTGCGAGCGGTTAAGTAGACTTCATAGAGACTGATCGCCTCTCCCAGATAAGACTTGGACAAGAGCGCCTTAGGAGCGCTCTTCTTCGACCGTTTGGTGTGCTGCTCGAACCGCCGCAACGCCAGCAAGACCTGTCCGACGCGCTCTTGATCTCGACGCGAGATCCCGATCGACGGCAGGACCCGTTCGGCTTCCTTGCGGACCAACCGATCCGGTGCTGAAGCCGTCAAAAATTCCCGGGACATCAGAAACGGAAGCAGCCAGAGGCTGGCTAGAAGGGGACGCTCCAGCCTCTGCCCCTCCTGCGTTCGCCGGTCCGCCTCCGCGAGCAGGCTAAAAAAGAAGCCGCCGCCGGCGTCCCAGCTAGGTCGGGCCTTCGGGTCGTCGAGGTACTGGGCTAACTGGGGCTCGATCTCCTCGAGCAGCCCGCTCTCGTGCAGTAGAGTAAGGGAGCGACAGGCCGCCCCCTCTTCCAAAAGCCGGGCGATCTCCTCTTGCACCCTGGGCTCTGGGCTCTTACGGATCTCTTCGCGCAGTTCGCAAAGCGCGGCCCACGTCTTCTTCTCGATACGGAAGTTCAGCTTGCCTGCGAACTTGATGGCGCGGATCATCCGAACCGGATCCTCCTGGAACCGGATCCAGGGGTCGTTGATGGTTCGCACGACCTTGCGCGCGATGTCTTCTACTCCACCGACATAGTCGATCACGCTGAAATCAGCGATACTGTAGAAGAGTCCGTTGATAGTGAAGTCGCGCCGAGCCGCATCCTCCCGGGGCGAGCCGAACCGGTTGTCGCTGCGAACGAGGAGCTCATCACCCTCCGTCTGGCTGGGCTGACACCGGAAGGTGGCCACCTCCACGATCTCCGAGCCGCTGAAGTGGACGTGCGCTAACCGAAACCGACGCCCGATCAGTCTACAGTTGCGGAAAAGCTTTCGCACCTGGGTAGGTCGAGCCGACGTGACCACGTCGAAGTCTTTCGGAGAGCGCTCTAAGAACAGGTCCCGGACACCTCCGCCGACGAGATAGGCGGTGTGACCGGCGCGATAGAGGCGATTGAGAACGCGCAGCGCTCCGCTGTCGATGTGTCGTCTTGAGATAGGGTGCTCGCTGCGCTTAAGGATTTTCACTGCAACACGTTCTTTCGACCTTTTCCAACTCCTCTCTAAGGCCGGTCGAGAGTCCACACTCCGTTTCGATGAGAGGGATGGGATCCTTAACCGCCGAACTGTCGGCCCCAATCGAGGAGCCTAAAAGGCAGCTATGCGTAACTGGACGACCGAGCTGTCGCCCAGCTACACCGACCATCGAGCACCGAGGCGATGGTCCACCATAAGGAGGTTGAGGATGAAGTCATATCTACGGGGAGCGCTCGGTCTAAGTCTCGCGAGTGCACTCTTTTTTGCAGGCCAAAGCCAAACCGCACTGGCCGAACCGATCCACCTCAACAGTGGGCCTCAGGAGATCGCGCTACTCGGACCTGACCGCAGCCCCAGGGCGCCCCAAAGAGCCATCGAAGCGCCGGTCGACACCTCCACCGAGGTCCGGCGACGCGAGGTGCGCCAAGAGCGTGAAACCGTGGTAGCCCCGCCTCCAGTGGTAGAGGAGTTCGTCTACGAAAAACGGGTGTGTCGACCCCTGGTCTACGTTCCCTACAAGATCGACAAGCGCGGCGCAGGCACCGATATCCAAGACACCTACCTCTTCGAGGACGGCCGCATCCGCATGTGGACCAGCGATAGCCGCTACTACGAGAACAGTCTGGGCTCGATGGGCGCCGACAGAGAGTTTCTCCACCCGACCTTCTGCGACCGCCTGGGAGTATGGACCAACGGCGACATCGCTGGTCACAGCCCCGAACATGTGGTCTCCACCCTCGTGCAGCGCCTCGAGGAGGTCACCTGCGGAACCTTCACGGAGCCTCGACTCGAGCATGCGGCCGGAATCCCCGTCATGGCTTCTACCGGCTACGACCTGTTCGGCCGCCACTACTACGAGGTCTACTCCTGGGAGCGCTTCGGCAACACCTACGCCGTAGCCACCCGTATTCCGTACAACGCTCGCTACAACGTGGCTCGCAACGCGAATCTGGCCTACATGATCAGCCACACCCACCCGAGCAGTTGGACCGAGTAGCCCGCCTCTTCTGCCCCACTCCCCCGACCGGGAGGCGCCGGCGCTCAGTCGTCCGCCTTCTTCTTTGTCTGGTCGGGACGGTGGCGTTGCTCTGGCCGCAGACCCCGTCATCCGCCGGACCGCTCTCGGAACGGATCGTCCTGGTCGCGCCGTACCGGGGTCTGAGCAAACTCTTCATCTCCCGTAGCGACGGAAGGGATCTCCAGCGGCTGGGGGATGTCACCGGCGACCTTCGAGAGCCCTCTTACTCCCCAGCCTTGGATCGGATCTTTTTTACCCGCGAGCGAGATCGACGCAGTGAGATCTGGTCCTGCCGGCTCGATGGCAGCGACCCCCAGCGCCACCTTTTCTCCGAGGTGGCGAACTACAGCGCCCCGGACATCTCGCCTGACGGCAGACTGCTCGCCGCTCAAGCCGACCTCTGGGGCAGCCTCGAGCTGGTCCAGCTCCGACTCGAAGATGGACAGATCCAACGTCTCACCTACGATCAGGGCACCAATACCCATCCCCGTTTCTCCCCGGACGGTCGGCGCCTCCTGTTCCTGAGCCGTCGTTCGGGCCACTCCAACCTCTACACCAAAGACATGGAGACCGGCGAAGTGCAGCGCATTACCCGTTCTTCTTTCAACGAAGGCCCGGGTTGGTGGAGTTCCGACGGCTCTCGCCTCGTGACCACCCGCGCCGTCCCTCCGATGAGGCGACCGAGACTTCTCGAGCTCGACTTGGAGTCCGGTCGAGAAAGGCTGCACCCGCCCACCGATGTCCCGGTTCGCTCTCCAGTCTACTCCCCAGACGACTCCCGCATACTTTTTCTTCAAGAAGCCGAACTGATGCTTTGGGATCTCTCCGATCCCGAGCCGAAGCCTTACCCCTTGAGGGGAACACTCGAGCCGACCGAAGCGATCTGGTTCGTCCTACCTTCCATCTATCCATGATCGCCACC